>JADFGO010000074.1 GCA_022567655.1 Candidatus Neomarinimicrobiota bacterium | reverse complement strand
GTCCGATAATCGCAGCGACTGCCATTCCTGTAGAGAGAACCGAATTGACAATATCCGACAGCGATTTAGGAAGAGCTGATGCAATCGCTTCTGCTCCGGGAGCAAAACCGAATGCAGATACTCCCTCAATATATGCGGGCATTGACAGACCCATAAACAGAGATAAGCCGGCTATCATAAGGTTACGGTCGCTCGAGAGGTCGGCACGTGCGAGTTGTTGAATGCCGACAGCGGAGATCAAACCGAAGAGGGCGCAGTAGAGACCGCCGACAATCGGTTCGGGAATAGTAGCCACAAGCGCTCCGAATTTACTGAAGAACCCGAGTATAAGCAAAAATCCGGCTCCGAGCATGACAACATGCCTCGACGCCACTTTGGTAATTCCTACGAGTCCTATGTTCTCCGAGTAAGAAGTGCTCGCAAAACCTCCGAGTATTCCCGTAATAAGGCATCCTAATCCTTCCGAACGAATACCTTTATTGAGCATCTCTTCTGTAGGGTCGCCTGCGCCTGACATATATGCTGCAGCATGATAATCGCCGAACGATTCTATCATGCTGGCGAGGTATCCGGCGAGAACGGCAAAGAAGAATCCGACGCTGAATTTCGGTAGTCCCCACGGAAAGAATATCGTATTAAGCGGTTTGAACCATGACGATGAGTAAACCACGCTCATGTCGATATATGCCGGATGACCCGGTTCAAAAACGCCGATAAAGGTGAAGAACGCCGCCGCGAAATAGCCTATCAGGATGGCGCTGAGGATAGGAAACAGTCTGAAAAACCTGCTCTTTTTCGAAAATACCTGGCTAAAGAGGACTATACCGATTATCACGGCTCCTGATATAGGCCAGTAGGTTCCTGCTTTCGGTGCGCCTACTTTAAAGAGCGAAAGACCGATGAGCATAATTACAGGACCTATCACAACGGGACTGATGAATCTTCGCAGTTTTCCGATGAGTTTAAACTGGCCGACGGCGATCTCGACTATCGCACCGAGAATTATCGCACCGGCTATATACTGCATGCTGAGATTTCCCGTTTTGGCGAATGCGATTATTGCGAAGAAGGGCGCTAAAAAACTGAATGATACGCCTTGAATTATCGGGAGTCTGCTGCCGATAGTTACTTGCAGAAAAGTCGCTACCCCCGAACAAAGCATCACGGAGCTGACGAGAATCGCAATCTCTGTTGGACTCATTCCCATCACCGGTCCGAGAAGAAGCGGAACGCTTACCGTCGCGCCGAACATTGTGAGAACATGCTGAAGAGCCAGCACGATCCTTTTTCCCATCGGGGGCTTATCTTCTATACCGTATATGATCCCCTTGGCGGGTCCTGTCATATTAACTCCAGTTTTGTTTATGGAAGTATTCTATTTTTTTATTAGAGAATAGGGACAATTCCCCGCTTTCAGCGGGATAAACATGAATTGTCCCTACAGAACTTTCGATAACTAATCGTTGAAGTCCCGTCAAATAACGCCCTCGATCGCTTCTCTACGTACGAAATTGCCGGCGCCGACTTTACCTTTGAACTCTCCGTCTTCCACTACGATACGTCCCGATGAAAACACTATCTCCGGCATCCCCTTGACTTCCATTCCCTCGTAGATATTATAATCGATATTCATGTGGTGGGTTTCGGCGCTGATCGTATGTTCTTTTTCAGGATCCCATATTACCAAGTCTGCGTCGCTGTTTTCCCGGATAACTCCCTTGCGGGGATACATGCCGAATGTTTTGGCAGGATTAGTGGAGGTGATCTCGACCCAACGCTCAAGTGAGAATTTTCCGCCGCCGACTCCATGATGATGCATTACCATCATACGGTCTTCAATGCCGGGCAGTCCGTTCGGTATGAGTGAAAAATCACCCTTGCCGAGGTCTTTTTGACCGACGTAATTGAACGTACAGTGGTCGGTGGATATACTTGCGAGGTCTCCGTTAATGAGTCCGTCCCAGAGAGCCTTCTGGTCTTCTTCCGTTCTAAGCGGGGGGGAGCAGACGTACTTCGCTCCCTCAAATCCGGGACGGGCAAGATCTTTCTCTGTTCTGAAAAGATACTGCACACAAGTTTCAGCCATTGCCTTGAGCCCCTTGGCTCGTGCGATTTTAATTTGTTCGAGCGCGGATGCACAGGTTAAGTGAACCACAAATAAAGGGGCGTCGGCAATCGCGGCAAGGTGAATAGCGCGGGAAGTGGCTTCCGCTTCCGCCCAATGAGGTCTCGACTTAGCATGATAAATCGGGTCTGTTTTCCCTTCGGCAAGCATTTGTTTTATCAGCACGTCTATTGCGTCTCCGTTCTCGGCATGGACGCATGTCAAAATCCCGTTATCACCTGCAATTTGCAGAGATTTAAACAATGTTTCGTCATCAACCTGGAGAACGTTTTTGTAAGCCATAAAGAGTTTGATGGTGCTTATGCCCGCATGAACAAGTGTCGGCAATTCCTCCATGACTGAATCGGTCATATCCGTTATAGCCATGTGAAAACCATAATCTACGCATGCTTTGCCTTCAGCTTTTCCGTGCCAGATGTCAATAGCCTCCGCGAGAGATTGACCTTTCCCCTGTATGATGAAATCTATATGACACGTCGTTCCGCCGTGTGCGGCTGCGATATGTCCCGTCTCGAAGTTGTCAGAGGAGACCGTCCCCCCGAACGGCATATCAAGGTGAGTGTGAACGTCTATACCCCCCGGAATAACATATTTCCCGCTGGCGTCAATTATGCGGTCTGCGTTATCTTCGATCGACTCACCGACTTTAACAATTATCTCATTGTCAATAAGAATGTCAGCATCCAAAGAGCCGTCAGCGTTGATCAGTTTAGCGTTTTTTATTAGAGTTGACATGGCGTTTCCTCACATTAAGATACTAATGAATCTCAATTCCATGTTTCTTCTGGAATTCGCGGAGTTCAGCCCATTCCAGCGGGTCGGAGAGTTCCTTTTCGAGCTCGCTCCAGGTTTTGGATTCTTTATAGTCCAATTCTACCATCTCAATGCATTCATGGACAGGACAGACCATCGCGCAGAGCCGGCATCCGATGCAATCGTCCTCGCGTATTTCGGGTTTAATTCCGCCGTCATATGGCTTCATATCAATGCACTGATGGGCTGCGTCCTCGCAAACTATATAGCATAAGTTGCATGAGATGCATTTATCCTTGTCGATGCGCGCTGTGGTTTTGTATAAGAGATTCAGCTGCCCGAAATCTGTAATCCGCTCGACAGATTTCCCGATTATCTCCGTGACCGATCCAATGCCCTTTTCATCGAGCCAGTTACTCATCCCATCTATCATGTCCTCAATTATCCGGAAACCGTAGTGCATTACCGCGGTGCATACTTGAACGTTTGTTGCCCCGAGGAGCATAAACTCTGCCGCGTCTCTCCATGTGGAGATTCCCCCGATACCGGAGATGGGGACGTTCACTTCTTCGTCTTTGCTTATAGCCGAGATCATATGCAGAGCAATCGGTTTAACGGCCGGTCCGGCAAAACCTCCGTGAGAGCCTTTTCCTCCAACAGAAGGCACAGGCTCGAATGTGTCGAGATCCACGCCGATTATACTGTTGATGGTGTTAATAAGGGAGAGGGAGTCAGCTTTGCCCTTGACGGCTGCCCTCGCTGATAGTGTTATATCTGTGACGTTTGGAGTGAGTTTCACTATTATAGGAATCGATGCTGTTTCGGTTACCCATTCGGTTATCATGGTGCAGTATTCAGGTACTTGTCCGACGGCAGCGCCCATACCTCTTTCGCTCATACCATGCGGACAGCCGTAATTGAGTTCGATTCCGTCGCAGCCTGTATCCTCTGTTTTTTTAACGATATCGTGCCATGTATCTCTGTCTGATTCGACCATCAATGAGGCGATAACAGCGCGGTCGGGCCACTCTTTTTTTACCTCCGCGATTTCCTTCAGGTTTACTTCAAGGTTTCTATCACTTATCAGCTCAATGTTATTGAGTCCAATCAACTTTTGTTCAGGACCGTCAAGTCCTCCGTAACGATTGTACGTGTTCATGACCGGAGCGCCGATAGTTTTCCAGACAGCGCCGCCCCATCCGGCTTCGAAAGCTTTGTTGACCTGATATCCCGAATTGGTCGGAGGCGCGGAGGCAAGCCAGAACGGGTTAGGTGATTTTATACCACAAAAATCTATACTGAGGTCAGCCATTATCTGTTCTCCTGAATACTATGTTAACCATGGTTCGACTCCCCGTCTGACATTAGTCCTGTCCGGTTTGCCGTCCAGACGGGCGGGCAGGCGCTCACCATGACGGATGCTTTTTCTTAAATTTAAAAAGAAATTATTATTAGTTTTTATTATTGATAACAATCTAATTATCAATTCTCAACACTCTTTGTCACCCTGAGCGGGGTCTATTCTGATCAGCCGTATACATACGCTTATTCTTTGTCACCCTGAGCGGAGTCGAAGGGTACCCTTCAAAATTCTTGTGACTGGACTTATTCAGGCACTCCGCGAAATCCCTTAGCTTTTCCCAATTCCCTTCAATGAGTGCCTCTTTCTTTTTCCTTGTCCACCGCTTAATACGTTTCTCCTGTTCTATGGCTGAAATTATATTATCAAACGGCTGACAGAAAACCAATTCAACAGGTTTTCGTGAAAAAGTGTAGGACGATTTATCTATTCCAATTTGATGTTCCATTAATCGTTTTTCAATATTATTTGTAATCCCTGTATAATAGGAGTCATCAGCACATTTAACTATATAGACATATGATGCAATCATCAGGTGCTAGATTCTAATAAATAAGTATCTATCTCATTAGCCGCAAGTTTTCCAGCCTGAACCGCGTCTACGACTTCTTTTGCACCGTGAACGACGTCGCCGCCGGCAAAAATGCGCGGATTTGAAGTCTTTCCTGTCAAAGGGTCGGCCGAGATCGTTCCATTAGATATATTGATTCCGGGTATCAAGCCGATAAACTCTTCATCGGCGGATTGACCAAGCGCCAGCAGCACCATGTCAGCCGGAATAGTGAACTCGGAGCCCTCTATCGGTATGGGGGTACGCCTGCCCGAATCATCAGTGTCACCGAGTTTCATTTTAACGCATTTAACCGCTTCGATTTCTGTTTCTCCCACAAATTCAACGGGGTTTGTCAACCACATATAGACAGCGCCGTCGGCTTTGGCGTGCTCGTATTCATGCTTAAATGCCGACATCTCTGCCTCCGAGCGTCTGTAAATGACTCTGACGTTCTCAGCGCCGAGTCGTTTTGCCGCCGTGGCTGCATCAACTGCCGTATTGCCCCCGCCTACAACGACAACGTGATTACCTACTTGAACTTCACCGGGTTTTTTTGATTTGTAATCTTTTACAAAGCTGATAGTGTCCTGAATACCTTTGAGGTTGCTGCCCGGGATTACCAAAGATTTAGTCTTTCCAAGCCCTATACCAATGAACAAAGCATCATGTTTATTGAGCAGATCATCGATGGATATGTCTGATCCGACTCTGACACCGAGTTGTATCTCAACACCGAGATCGCGGATCATCTCGACCTCTTTTAAGACGTCATCGAGTTTCAGTTTATAATCTGCAACACCCAGGGCATCCAAACCTCCGGGTACATCGCCCGCTTCATAAATTGTGGTTTTATGACCATTTATCGCCAGATATGACGCACAGGAAAGACTGGCTGGACCCGCTCCTATCAATCCGACTGATTTTCCCGTGGGTGAGGAAATATCGAACACATTTTTATTATTTTCTCTCCTCCATTCAGTAGCGTATCTTTGGAGTTGTCCAATTTTAATCGGCAGCTCGTCTTTATCATTCATTACACATGCACCTTCGCACAAAACTTCCACCGGACAAGCTCTCCCACAAGATTCGCCAAGGATATTTTCGGTAAGTATCGTTTTCGCTGAGCCTAAAATATTACCCGTCATGATCTTTTTTATAAATCCGGGCACATCGATATGGGTAGGGCATATATTTGTGCAGGGAGCATCGTAACAATAGAGACATCTACCCGCCTCAACTATGGCAGCAGCTTCGGACAAAGGAGGTTTGATATCAGCAAAGTTCGCTTCATATTTCTCAGCAGAGCTTTTTTCATCAAATGAAGCCATCAATCTTCCTTAAACTGTGTAAGATTTATAATAGGTAAGGTTTCAATTATTGAAAACATTACATTAAATCTATCTAAACATATCACTTACAATTGTTTAAATTCAACAATAATTCCAAAAAGAAACTTAAAAAGGAGGGCTTTTGATATTAATCGATATGTTGAAACGTAAATTACTTAATTACTTTCTATCAAGTTCGTAGCGAATGGCGGTGCCGATTTTGTCGAGCGAGTAAGGTTTTCTGATATATTTTCCCACACCGAGTTTCCGGGCTTCCTTGACCCTTCCGGTTTCGGCGTAGCCGCTGACAATAATTGCTCTCTGGTCCGGACGAAACTTTATTATCTCTTTGAATGTATCGAGTCCATCGAAGTCATCTTCAATGATCATATCGAGTACGATCAGATCAAAATTTTTCTTTTTTATTTTTTCAATAGCGGCATTGCCAGTATCAACGCTGTCAACTTTATACCCCAACGATGTGATAAGCCTTTCTGCTAATGTGCGTTGTTCACTTCCGTCGTCGACCACCAGAATATTTTCAGTTCCCCTGAGATTTTTATCAGGTGTTGTAAGATTCTCTTCTAAAAACGGGGAGGGTTGCAAATAGATAGAAAATTTAGTTCCAATCCCTTTTTCAGTCGAAACATCGACATAACCACCGTGGTCTTCCACTACCCCCAGGACTACAGATAACCCAAGACCGGAACCGCTGGCCCCCATTTCTTTCCTTGTATAAAAAGGTTCAAATATGCGGGTTAAATCCTCATTCGCGATTCCGTATCCGCTGTCCTCTACTTCAATGATTACATACTCACCTTCAGGAATTTCGTTCAAAAGTAAATATTGTTTCGGTATCGTTCTGATATAAGTTCTTATGCTGAGTGTTCCGCCATGGAGCATTGATTCGAAGGCATTTATTGTCAGGTTCATAATTGCCTTAGCCAAATGCGGTTCGGAGCCCCTAACAGCGCTTAAGTTTTCTTTGAGAGACAACTTAACTTTCACATCCGGATATTTCGATTTTTTGCTGTCGAAAACTGAAGAATTTACGTATTCTGTTATTAGTTTGTTGATATCCAGTACCTTCATTTCATACTTGCCTCTACGGGCAAGTGTCAGCAAATCTTGAACAACATCGGAGGCTCTTTCAGCGGATGCTTTAATCATCTCGATGTCACCTCTGATCGGACTGTTTTGGGGAAGAGTCGAAAGTATTAAATCGGGATAGCCAAGAATCGGTCCCAAGATGTTATTAAGATCGTGCGCAACTCCACCGGCAAGGATTCCGAGCGATTCCATTCGACGCGCTCTTTCGAGCTTTCTTTCAAGATTAAATTTTTCATTTTCGGATTTTTTTTGATCCGTAATATCCATCAAGACAGCCAGGAGATGGCTTGCTTTACCGTTTTCGTCTATAACAGGTCGTTTGATCGTATGGAAAATGTGTTTATTACCTTTAGGATCGATCAGAGTATTTTCAGGGCTATTTACTTCCTTGAGAGTGTCGAAAACGTCCTTGTCGTCTCGAAGGATCATCGCCTGTCCTTCTTCATCCAGATTGAAATCTCTGCTTGTTTTTCCGATAATATTTTTGATAGTAGTATTTAACAGATCTGCCATCGCCTTATTGGCGAGCGTAAACTTTCCTTCCCTGTCTTTGGCAAAGATGATGTTTGGGTTTATATCCAGAACCTGCCTGAGAAATTTTCTTTGTTCTTCTATCTTTTTCTGTGCGTTTATTTGTTCTGTAATATCTCTTCCATTGGAGACGAAATGAGTGATATTGCCATCTGCGTCTTTAAGCGGCAAGATGATTTTTTCTTCGTAATAGAGATCTCCGTTTTTCTTTTTATTTATAATCAAACCCCTGAACGTATCGCCGGCTAAGATAGTAGCCCACATCTTTTTATAGAATTCTTCAGGATGTTTGCCTGATTTAAGGATCCTAGGCGTTTTCCCCAGAATGTCCTGTTTATTGAAACCGGTCAGCCTTTCAAATTCGGGATTGATATATTGGATATTCCCTTCGCTGTCGGATATCAATATCATCTCCGACGCTTGTTCAATGGCGTTTGAAAATTTTTGAAGCTCTTCCTCCGCCTTTATCTTGCTCGATATATCCCTGATAATACCCTGATAACCTATCATCGTATCGTCTTGATTTCTTCTGACGTTGCTTGTCAATAAACAAAAGATCTCAGTCCCGTCCTTTTTCTTCAGCGATAACTTATAGTCTTTTACAGAGCCCTTATCTTCTATTTCAGTTCGGAAGTTTTTTCTGTCCAACGGGTTAAAATAAAGATCCTTGACGTTCATCGACATTAACTCTTTCTTGCTGAAACCAAACAGATTAAGCAGTGAATCATTCACATCCTCGAATTTACCGTCGGTGCTTGTTAGGTAGATAGCGTCATTCGATCCACGGAAAAATGTTTTATACTTTTCTTCACTTTCCTGGAGAGCTTCCTGAGCATGTTTTCCCACCGTAAGATCGCGGACTATGCTGATTACCTGGTTTACACCATTTCCTATCCTCATGATCGAAGTTGATATCTCAGCGGGAAAAATCTCACCGCTTTTTTTCTTGAGATTGCGTACCGTTCGAAGAAAATCATCTCCTCTTTTGATTCTTTCCGTGAGCTCCTCCCCTACATTGAGAAACTCCTCTTCGGTTGGATAGAAGAGTTGGGTGCTTTTGCCAAGGCACTCTTTAGGGCTATATCCGAAAATTCTTTCGACAGAATTATTTACATGCCGGATCACCCGATCAGGAATGCTTACGGTGAAAATTGCTTCCCCGATCGTATTATGAAGACGGTCAAGATAATATTTCTCTCGCTTAAGCAGTTCTTCAGCGGCTTTGCGTTTGCTGATATCTCTGACTATACTTATAACCTGATTGACTTTCCCTTCCTCTTTCATAAAAGAAGCAACAATTTCGGCGGGGAAAATTTCGCCGTTTTTTCTCTTCAAGCGAGTCTCTACTTGAAGCACTTCCTTATTTTGCTCGATCGCCTTTTTGAGTCGTACCCCAAATGATTTAAAATCTTTGACGCCCGGATAGAATAATTCTGTAGTCTTTCCTAAGCACTCCTCATACTCATATCCGAAAATCACTTCAAGAGAATTGTTCACATATTTTATTTTTCTGCTTGGCAGCTCAACTATGAAGACAGCTTCCGCCATAGTGTCAATGGAATGATTTGCGGTATCGGAAGGTTTATTTTTCATTACCATATAAACGGTCCGTAAGGAGTATGACATAAAAGTAAAACACAATTATAATTCAAATTCACGGATATGTTAATTTTCTGATTGTACGGAGTATTTAGAAAACGGAATTCCTTCTTGAACTTAGAACGCACAATATCTCCCATCCACTAAAGGCTGGTAATCGATCAGCGGAAAAAATTCTCAGGAAGCAACCAGCATCAACGGAAAAAATGTACAGCTGAACCTATCAATATGTCAAGATTTTAAAGAGTAATTCCCGTAATAATTCCTTAAAAATCTATGACCTTTCGAATAACTATCAATTAATATTATCCAAATAAAACAAAATCGTGATAATCAACTTTAATCGAATTAGCTATTTTTAGCTTGACATTAGGTTTGAATCTGTCAAATTAAACGCAGAACAAATGGGTAACAACGCATAGGAACTATCACAAAGCCACACAATCACATTTTTTGACGAATAAATCCTGTACTGACCACTATTAAATATCTTGACTTAAAAAACAATAATTTTATCTAAAAGTAAAAACCAAGGAGTAAAAGAAACATGGCAGAACGCGAAACAGGCACGGTAAAATGGTTCAACTCGCGAAAGGGCTTCGGCTTTATTGAGCGGGAAGGTGCGGATGATGTATTCGTCCATTACTCTGCAATTTCAGGAGACGGATTCCGGAACCTTGAAGAAGGCCAGAAAGTGGAATTCACCGTCACCGACGGAGATAAAGGACCACAAGCTGAGAATGTGACTCTCGGTCAAGAGTAGCATGGATTGATTTATCATAAATCTTTGACTGTGGATTAAGGTGCATGGTTTTTTGAAGCCATGCACTTTTTGTTGATGGAAGCAAATAAATTTTCGCAGCCGGAGGTATTGTCTTTGAAGCTCTCACAGGTAATGATTTCCGGACAGGAGCGCTGATTGCAGTTATTACTACCGGAAATAAAATCTCAATCGGAAAATTTCAGGTTAGTCGGCAGGATAATTTTAAAGGTCGTACCCTTTCCCACTTCACTCCTCACGGTTATCTCGCCCTCATGCTCCTTAATAATCTGAAAGCAAATTGACAGCCCCAATCCGGTCCCCACTCCCACGCCTTTAGTCGTATAACCGGGATCAAATATTTTATTCAAATCAGCTTCCGGGATACCGACTCCGGAATCGGTAAATTCGATATGGATTTTTTTTTGTTTGAGTTTAGTTTTTATTCGCAGTGTGCCCTTTAATGGCATTGCTTGGACGGCGTTTATGATCATATTAAGATAAACCTGATTTAGTTTCGCAGGGTAGCTGTTTA
>JADFGO010000073.1 GCA_022567655.1 Candidatus Neomarinimicrobiota bacterium | reverse complement strand
CTTCCCCGACCGCCCGATGAACTTCTTTTACGTTTCCCTCCGGAATAACGACGTTGCCGAAGTCAGCCACGCTTACATCCCTTACGTCCACATCGTGGTCGTAATCGTATGTTGAATTGAATCGTAATGACTCACGCACGGCATCGGGACCTTCTTTAGCTCCCTTCCTGCCCTTAACGGCGCCGTCATACGGAACACCGACAAGTCCGAATTCCACCTTTTCGCCTTGATACGGCTTAAAAAGGTCGAGCGCCCGAGGGTCATTTTCATCGAATACTCTTTCGGGGATTTCAGCTTTCGGCTGCTCGAATTTATCGGATAATAAGTTCAAATTCTCGATCTCCGACTATGCCGTGTCCCATTCACGGATCTCTTTTGAAATCGATTCTACACATAGCTTGAATAAATTTTCCCCGTGTTCCGCGCTCGCAAGGCTCACGTCGGCTCCCATAACGCCGTCGGGATAGAGCTCCCTGAACGTATTCTTATCGGCAAAATACGGCGACCGTTTCATCTCGCGGAATGGAACCTCTACCGGTTTAATTTCATCGCCGAAATGATACATCACCTGGCTCGTTTCGCTCGGAGTGCTGTGGTGCCCTTCCCTGTCACCGAAATTTTTCACGATGTAGGAGTTGACCTCCTCCGGTTCCCACCAGCACCTGAAATAGACGCGCATCTCAGGCATGTCGTTTATGAACGAGGAGAGTGCCGTCCGCACCGTGTCACGGTTTCCGCCATGACCGTTGAGAAGCATCACCCTCCTGAAGCCATGAATTCGCAGGCTGTCGAGGAGTTCCCTCACTATCGCAATAAACGTCTCCGGAGTGAACGTCAGCGATCCGGGGAAAGTCATGTGATGAACGCTCATGCCGATTGGAATTACGGGCACCGAAACAATATCCAAATCCTCCGCTACCTTCCTCGCAATCCTGTCCGCCAACATATGGTCGGTACCGAACAGTCCGAAGGGACCGTGCTGCTCGGTGCTCCCGATCGGAACAATCGCTCTGTCATCGCCGGAGAGGTAATCTTCCGCTTCCTTCCAGTTCATAAACCTCAATTCCAAAACTTTATCACCCCCACCTAAATCCTCCGAGATAGTATATAAACCATGTAATCGCCAACAACATCAAAAATAAGCTCAACACGGAACGACCCGATTTCTTTTCACTGATTCTCTTTCTCTTGAATCGAAGCCCCTTTTCACTGTTTGCCGCCGATCCTATATCTCCAAATGGATCGAAACGGTAGCGCGGCTTCGGAAGACGGTTAAACATCAAAAAAGGTTAATGAGGTCTCTGCCGACGAATAGGCTGCTGAAAACGCTTACGAAAGGTGTTATTAACACTGAGAAAATGGGTATTCCGAAATAAGAGTTTATAACGACAAGTCCTAAGAGTACCATCGGTCCGATTTGCTGGAACCGGAGATAACTCTCCTCATATTCTGTCGGAAGCAGCCCGAAAAGGATTTTGGAGCCGTCTAACGGTGGGATCGGTATCATGTTGAATATTGCGAGAACGAGGTTGATCATTACCGCAAAGTAGAGCATATATTGAAAGTAACCGAGAAAGCTCCCGTCCACTCTCATTCCCATCCCGATCATAATTCGGAGGATAAGCCCTAACCCCGCCGCCATGATAACGTTCGAGACCGGACCCGCAAGAGCTATCCACAGCATGTCTTTTTTAGGGTCCTTTAGGTTCATGGGATTTACCGGAACAGGCTTTGCCCACCCGAAGTGAACGATAATTATCATCATAGTACCCAACGGGTCGAGATGAGCAAGCGGGTTCATCGTCAGTCTGCCCTCATGTTTCGCCGTCGGGTCGCCCAACCGGTACGCCATCCAACCGTGAGCATATTCATGAAAGCTCAACGCCAGAAGAATCGGGGGCACACTGAGCAGCAGCGGAACGAAGTTCACCTCTATCCCCTCGGATGAAACGTTTTATGCACCTCTTTCAGGTACTCCCTGTCGAGGTGCGTGTAAATCTGTGTCGTTGAGATGCTTACATGACCGAGCATCTCCTGAACCGAACGGAGATCCGCTCCTCCTTCCAGAAGGTGCGTGGCGAATGAATGTCTCATCGTATGCGGACTGACATGTTTTTTGATTCCGGCCAGTGAAACGTATTTTTTGAACAGCTTGAAATAACCGTCCCTCGTCATTTTTTTGCCTCTCCGGTTAAGGAAGAGTACGTCACCGGAATCCCCCGCTTTTGCGATCACCGGTCTTCCCTCGCTCTCCCAGATTCCTATCCATCTGAACGCTTCTTCCCCCAACGGAATTATCCTCTCCTTCGATCTTTTTCCGATCACCCTGATGAACGCTTCTTTCTCAAATACGTTACTCTTACCGAGGTTGATGAGTTCGCTGATCCTCAGCCCGGCTCCGTACAAAGTTTCGCACATGGCGCGGTCCCTGATTCCCGCCGGGGAGGATGTATCAATCACATCTAATATACGCTTTATTTCGCTATACTCAAGCACCTCAGGTAATTTTTTACTCAGTTTCGGGGTCTGGAAATTCTCCGTGGGGTCTGTAGCGGTTATCTCCTCATCTTCAAGATACCGGTGGAACGATTTCAACGCTGACAGGTTTTGCGCAATGCTCCGGGAAGAAAGCCCGAGCGAGGAGAGCTCACTGAAGATGCTTGCGACAGTCAGAGTCGTAACCTTTGAAGCTTCTTTTATCCCGCTCTCATCGAGAAATGAAATGTACCGGTTTAGAGCGACAGTGTAAGCGGATATCGTGTTTTCGGAAAGGTTCTTCTCTACCCGGAGATAAATGAAGAAATCGCGTAAATTATTCCGGAGTTCGCTCCCATCATCGGACGTGGTTAGTTCCATACTCTTCTCCAGGCTTCATCAGATCTCGAAGGGGAATCAATCTAAATCATTGAGTCATTCATATTTGTGGCAGTCGTGGCTTGTTCCAAAGGAACTCCTTCGGAACCATGACGCCATTCTATTGTGCTTGTGCGGTCGGGGCAAGCCCCAACTCGCACTTGCTGTCATTGCCCGTCACTCTTTCCAGTGGACAGCCCGCGAGAATTCCCCGATCAGTTTTTCGTCCATTTTCCCCTCATGCACAGTTCCGGTCACTATAAATGACGCTCCGGCTCTCGCTCTCAGCTCAGCCGCTTCCGGTGAATGAATTCCACCCCCGACAATTACGGGCAGATTGACTTCGCTGCAGACAGCAGTTACTGTTTTCAACGGAACAGGCATCTTCGCGCCGCTTCCTGCCTCAAGATAAATCGCCTTCATTCCCATGAGCTCTGCGGCAACGGAGTGCGCCACACTTATGTCTTCCTTTTCCCGGGGTATCGGCGTCGTTCCGCTCATGAATTGGGCTGACGTTATGCCGCCCGATTCGATCAAGAGATACGCCGTTGACACTGTCTCTAATTTCAATTCCTTAATTTTCATAGCCGACCTTACCTGCTCGCCGATTATCTTATCGGCGTTCCGTCCGCTCAGTAGAGAAAGGTACAAAAGCAGGTCAGCCCTGCCCGAAATCTGTCTTGAAGAGCCGGGGAAGATAATAACGGGAAGCTCCGTGGAACTTTTCAGTTCAGCCACTGAAGAATCAAAATCGGTATTATTTATAAGACTCCCCCCTATGAGAATCCCGTCCGCTCCGCCTTTGGTGATCGATTTAGCGGCTTCGGATAGCGGGCCGTTGTTTACCGAATCGGGGTCAACGAGAACAAGATACGCCGATCCCTTTTCCTCAACTGATTCAAGGAGTTTTTTCCAGACCGACACCGGTCAACTCACCCCGCCGAGAAGCTCGACGAACCTGTCCATTTCCTCTTTTGTCCTCTTCTCCGTAACGCATATAAGCAGCCCGTTATCGATTCCATAATCAAATCCTGATAGATCAATACCTGCAAAAATATTTTCCTCGAGAAGAGATTCGATGATTTTCGAAGGATCAACGGGGGTTTTTACCACAAATTCTTTGAAAAACGGTGAGCCGAACATCACCTCGAAACCGGAGAGCTCGCTTATCTGTTCCGCGAGGTAGTGACTTTTTTGCGTACTCAGCTCGGCGACTTTATAAATCCCTTCTTTCCCCATTATAGACATGTAGATCGCCGCCGACAGCATCACGATCCCCTGGTTCGTGCAGATATTCGAGGTTGCCCGCTCGCGGCGGATATGCTGTTCTCTCGTCTGAAGCGTCAGAACGTACCCGCGGTTACCGTCTAAGTCCCACGTCTGCCCCGCAATCCGTCCGGGCATACGCCTGACGAGGTTCATTTTAGCCGCGAATATCCCGAGGTAAGGTCCGCCGAACTGTGTCGGAGTACCGAGCGATTGCCCTTCGCCTACCACGATGTCAGCCCCGTATTCGCCCGGTTTTTTAAGTATCCCGAGAGAAATCGGATCGGCGCTGACTATAAATAACGAACCGTTTTCACGGGCTATTTTCCCCGCCTCTTCAGCATCTTCTATGCAGCCGAAAAAATTGGGCGTCTGGAGCATGACTGCCGCTGTCTCCGCGTCTACAAGAGAACTCAACGCTTCAATATCGGTTACGCCGTTTTCAAAAGGGACAAACACGAGTTCGATATCACTCCCCTGAATATAAGTTTTTACGACGTCGCGATATGCCTGTGTGATTGTCGAGGCGACCACGAGTTTGTTTCGCTTTGTGTGCCCGCATGCGAGCAGCCCTGATTCCGCAAGCGCCGAAGCTCCATCATACATCGAAGCGTTTGCGACGTCCATACCCGTAAGCGCGCATATCATCGACTGGTATTCGAAGATAGCCTGCAGCGTGCCCTGCGAGACCTCTGCTTGATACGGAGTGTATGCGGTGAGATACTCCGAACGGCTGATTATCTCTCCGATGATGCTGGGAACAAAATGATCGTAAGCGCCTCCTCCGAGGAAAGAGACAGCCTCATTCGAGCTTACGTTACCGTTTGCGAGTCCTTTGAGCAGCTCCAACACTTCATATTCGGACAGACCCTTTCCCAAATCGCTGAAATCAGCGTTGAGCAGCTCCTGAGGAACGTTGGAGAGGAGCTCTTCAAAACTCTCCACGCCTATGACGGAGAGCATCTCTTTCCGGTCTTCCTCGGTGTTTGGAATCAGGTGAAATGAATCTTCGGAGCTCATCCGATCAATTCCGAATATTCTTCAGCGGACAGGAGGTTTTCAATTTCAGATTCATCAGAATATTCGAGTTTGGCGATCCAGCCCTTCCCGTACGGATCATCGTTGACAAGTTCAGGTGAATCGAGTAGTTCCCCGTTGACCTCAATTATCTTACCGGTCAGCGGAGCGTACAGGTCTTCGACAGTCTTTACCGCTTCGATAGTTCCGAAAGGGTCCCCCTTCTTGGTTTCATCACCGACCGCCGGCATCTCGAGCCAGGCGATGTCTCCGAGCTCCGACTGAGCAAAATCCGTGACACCGATTGTCACGACGTTTCCGTCTATTTTAGCCCACTCATGCTCTTTCGTATATTTCAGATCAGCCGGCAGATTCATCACACCACCTCCTCAATTCTTTCATCAATATCATCCTCTAGCTTATCATCATAATCCGAACGCTTCTGGAACATGGGATCATAGTCGAAGCTCTCGAGAAAACCCGTGTCATATTCACCTCTCGCGAAACGTTCGTCTTTCAAAACCTGCATATGAAACGGCAGTGTCGTTTTCGGTCCCTCTATTACGCACTCCTCTATACCCCTTTTCATCCTGCCGATCGCTTCGTCTCTCGTTCTACCCCAGGCTATCATCTTAGCCAGCAGTGAATCATAATACGGCGGCACCACATAGCCGGCATATACATGTGTATCTACGCGTATTCCCACACCGCCCGGGACGTGGAATGCACTGATAAGAGCCGGAGAGGGCATGAAATTCTTTTCGGGATCTTCGGCGTTTATCCGACATTCTATCGCATGCCATTGAGGTTTTGCCTTTAGTACTTCTTCGCTTATCTTTTCGCCGGCGGCAATCCGAATCTGTTCTTTTATCAGGTCAACACCGTAAGCCATTTCCGTAACCGGATGCTCCACCTGTATCCGCGTGTTCATCTCCATGAAATAGAAGCTGCCGTCCTTATCGAGCAGAAATTCTATCGTGCCGGCATTTCGGTAATCCACTTCCTTTGAGCCTTTTATGGCGGCATCGCCCATCTTCTTCCTGAGAGCGGGGGATACTGCCGGAGAAGGTGATTCTTCTATAAGTTTCTGATGCCTCCGCTGGATGGAGCAGTCGCGTTCGCCGAGGTGGATTGTGTTCCCATGATCGTCAGCAAGCACCTGAATCTCTATATGACGCGGATTTTCAATAAGTTTTTCAATATAGAGCGAACCGTTGTTGAAATTTGCCTGTGCTTCTGCTCTCGCTATAGAAAATAAGTTGTCCATATCTTCTCTTTCGCGCACAATTCGCATCCCCTTCCCTCCGCCGCCCGCGGTTGCCTTGAGTATTATCGGATAACCTATATCAACGGCAATCTTTTCAGCATCGGCGGAACTCTCCACGAGTCCATCACTTCCGGGAATTACGGGGACTCCCGCACGTTTCATCGTCTCTTTTGCAAGGGCTTTATCTCCCATCGCCTGAATAACTTTTGCAGACGGACCTATAAAGGAAATACCTGAATCAGCGACGCAATCGGCGAAGTTCGCATTCTCGGCGAGGAATCCGTATCCCGGGTGAATAGCGTCCGAATCGGTGATCTCCGCCGAAGCGATAATTTGCGGTATGGAGAGGTAGCTTTCGGCTCCCGGCGGAGGCCCGATACATACCGCTTCATCGGAGAATTTTACATGAAGCGAATCTTCGTCCGCTTCTGAATAGATTGTCGCCGTTTTGATTCCGAGCTCATGACACGCGCGGATAATCCGAAGAGCAATTTCTCCGCGGTTGGCTATAAGTATCTTTTTAAACATCCAGAAATATTTAGCCGGTATCGATCAGGAAAAGAGGCTGATTGTATTGGACAGGTTTTGCGTTTTCCACCAATATCTTTTTGATCACACCTGTATATTCAGATTCTATTTCGTTCATCAGTTTCATCGCCTCTACGATACAGAGGACGTCGCCTATTTTCACTTTATCACCCACCACTATATACGCGTCTGCGTCCGGAGCCGAAGCTGCATAATAAGTGCCTACCATCGGAGATTTAATCTCAATGAGATTTCCCTCTAATTGATCTTCGCCTGAAGACAGACCGGCGACATCTTCTCCGGAAATCTGTTCGGGTTCTTTTTTGCCGGAATCGACTCGCAATCCGCCTCTGACCACTGAACCATTGTCACCTCTCCGGTTCCTGGTTATCCGTACACGTCTCCCCCAGCGGCTCACTTCCAATTCGTCAATATCGGATTCCTCCACTATCTTTATGAGCTGCCTTATCTGTTTTTCATTCATTATATCTCCGAAAGGTAACTTTAACTTTCTACTTAACCCTCTCAACATAGTCCCCCGTCCGCGTATCAATTTTTACGTTTTCACCCTGCTGGACGAAAAGAGGTACGTTGACCACCGCGCCGGTATCAAGGCGGGCAGGCTTGCTTCCTCCCTGCGCTGTGTCCCCTTTGACACCCGGATCGGTTTCGACTATCTCCGCCACTATGAAGGGAGGGATCTCAATATCTATCGGTTCATCGCCATGGAAAAGGATCTTGATCTCCATGCTCTCCTTGAGATAATCCTTGACCTCGTCTATCAGAGAACTGGAAATTGGAATCTGATCGTAAGTGTCTGTGTCCATAAAATGGTAGCCTGAATCGTCTGAATATAGAAACTGCATCTTTTTTGCGTCAAGACGAACTTCGTTTATTCTCTCGCCCGCACGAAACGTTTTATCTATTATTTTACCCGTCTGCACGCTTTTTAACTTAGTCCGGACGAACGCCGGGCCCTTACCCGGTTTCACGTGCATAAATTCGACTATCTTGTAGATCTGGTCGTTGTACGAAAACGTATATCCGTTTCTGAAATCGCTCGTTGTTGCCATTCTTTAAACCCTATCACCTTATTTATCACATACTGCGGAATTTTCTAATTTACGAGTATATAATCCATCTGTCAATACTTTTACTTAGTTAAACGGAAGCTCTATTGGTTTCAGCTTCGGTAAAAAATTACCTCAAGATGCGTCTTGCAGTTACGTAACGCTTTTTATAATAATCTTGATTCATTGAAGAGTTTATGACGCCTTTAGAAAGGCTTGCGTGAACAAAAGTTTCGTCCCCGATGTATATACCCACATGACTGACGCCTTTCGATTCTATATCCCTGAAGAAAACAAGGTCTCCGAATTTGAGCTGCCGGCGGTTGATTTTAGCTCCTAATTTATATTGAGCCTTAGCGTTGTGAGGGATACTCAGGTTCGCGGACTCTCCGAAGACTTTCATCGTGAATCCCGAGCAATCCATCCCCTTCATAGTGGCGCCGCCCCATTTATAAGGGACGCCCCTGTATCTGTCTATCGATTTCAGCATGGAGAGCTTGATCGGTGATGTCAGTCTCGCGGCGGTAGTCAGCGGTGTCGATCTGGTGGATTTGGAGCGGCCGGACTTGATTGATTTTTCGCTGCCTCCCTTGGCGGACGTATATATCGGCGACGGTTTCATTCCTCCGCAGCCGGATAACACCAGAGAGAAAATCAGCACTGTATGTATATTGATTTTATGCATTTATCAGGGGCATAAGGCTATCCGCCCACGGAATCGAATATGAGTTGCAGATTTTTTAATTCGGATGTTTTTTCGTACTTCAACCAATCTCCTACCGTATCGGAACCCAAACCTTCCCCGCACTTAACGATAAACATGATTCTACCGACTAAGTTAGCAATATTTGAGGCTTTGCGCAATCATTTGCGAGCCTGCGCTCAATTTATGTCATGAGGTATTCCACCGCATGAAGCGATCACCAAATCACTCTTTTAATTTACTTCCACGATACTCTGCTTCATCAACTGCGCCCGCGACAGCGAAGAAGATTCCCAGAGTTCTCCAATGAACAATTCTCTGATCTCTCTCCTTTCATTGATGATCGTCTGGATACCGACAGCGTCGGGAAGCATAGTATATCGCTCAAGCAGGTCTTCATTTACCGACGTCTATCATTCGCTCCTTGCAGAGAGGGTGTAAACCGCTTCCCTTGCCTGTAATACTCAAGCGATGATTTGCGAGTATGGTTTCGTACCCCGCAACCCCGGGAATGAAGGTAAGTCTTAAACGCTCAAGTCAATAAAATTTTACTTATTCCGCCAAAAATCTTTATGTTTTGCTGCTGACGTTTTTGTTATTTAGGGGAAGAAGATAATCAATAGTTCTCCCTGCGGCAACTTTTTTACTGAGCCAGAAAACCATCGCTGGCTTAGAAATTAATCAAGATAGATCATGTAACATTTTCAGCGTAAAGGGTGTATTCTAAATAAAGTCGTTTCTTTAAAAGTGTTCACTTTTTTGACCATTTTGCCATCCGTTTTACGATATGGATAGATACGTAACTCCTATATTAACAATTACTTAAGACTAATATATGAAATGACGATTATATTTAAACTCCTTCCACATTGGACTCACCCTAAGTCGGATAGGAGAGTACGAAATAGTCGCCCAAATCGATAAAATAGTTTAGTGAGGATCTGGAATGTTACCTGTTTTTCTTCTTGGAGAAATACTCATCATCTCTCTTGATAGAACCTACTCAATTTTACATCCTGGCCTATTAAATTATTCATCCTGAACTTCACCGCCAATCTCCATTCTTTTAGTTCTTAATATTTTAGATCCCTGTGGCAGTGACCGATAATTACCCGAAATACCCGTCTAAAATCAAGTATATGTAATATAGAAGAGTGGTGCAATATACTTTCTATTCTTCGCATTATTAACAAAAACTCAATAAGGAGGCTAGTATGAAAGGAATTATTATCAGTGCTATCAGAGGGTTCACATGATAACAATTAGAATTCTTAAGGTCTGAGCCTAGAAGCCTCCTCAGAATGATAACAATTTAACGAGGAGGCAATAATGGGATATTTAGATATGTATACCATTCTAGAGAGGCATGCTGACAGAATATCGAGAGGAGATATGGATCTTAAACAAGATCTTCTCTCACTGTCATATACCACATATTCATCAGCTTTTTCAAGGAGACATGAACTGTCTCTGGGAGAGCTGGTAAATTTCATGCTACACCGGGCTGGTGAACTCAGAAGTGGAAAGCGGAGGCACTTCGGAAATCTCGGGCATAACGGACCTAAGGATGTCTACTCAATAGTGAGATATTACAATGATGACGTTAAGATAACGCACTTGAACGGATCGGAGGGCATAGATGATGTATTGCTGGACTCATTCCATAAGAGAAGAGCACCCATAGCCGATAAGATCGCTTTTAGGATCGACTTCAAGAATTTCCTGATGAATCTACCGGAGAGAGACCGTCTTATTCTGACCAAGAGAATGGAAGGTTATAAACTCAAGGAAATATCATTAATATTCAATAGCTCACCCTCTGGTATATCTAGATGCTTGAGGAAGATGGGAGAAGAGATTGCGATCTGTTTAGATCTTCCAAAAGATCTTGCAAGCTCCTATGGGCTAGCTTAATTAAATAGAACAAATTGAAAAGGGGCTAGATTTATAGCTCCTTTTTTTACTTCCTCTTAAGGGTACACGAAAAGTTCACATGATATGCTTAGTGGTAAAGACTGGCGACATATTTAATGATAGATAGCCAAATTGTGAAGTTGGATATAAAAGTGCCCCTATATATCCGACTTTGAACAATAAACTGAAACTTGTTCATATCTAATGATATTTATAGGAGAAAGTGACAAATCTCACATTGCCTACAATAAGCTAT
>JADFGO010000072.1 GCA_022567655.1 Candidatus Neomarinimicrobiota bacterium | reverse complement strand
CAGCATCCGACATGTGCTCATACCTTGAAGCTTCGCTTAATGAGGAAGCTTGAGAAACCCCTGATAGCGTTTTAGGCTTCATTGAATTCTCTACAATGCGCTTCGCGTCTGGGTGATGTTCTTTAGCTATCTGATCACGATAATACGCGGCGCTATTTGTTATAGCTTCGTAAACTACAATCTTTAAGCCCCCATAACCGGATATAGTCCAAAGTTTTCCCTCAACGGCACCTAATCCCTTTGTTTTATAGCCCTGTATGCTATCAATATTAGCTGCAGAATGTAAGGTAACATCACGTGGTGTCCCATTGGTTGTTATTTTCACTCTGCTAAACTCACTGTCCTTCGGGTCAGATACAGAAGATAATACTCTTGCGTGATTAAGAGCTCGATCATTAAAATATTCAGGTTGTTCCTGAGATTCTTCTAAGCTTTCAAGTCCATTACCTAAAGATGCTACAATCTTTTCGACTTC
This sequence comes from Candidatus Neomarinimicrobiota bacterium, assembly GCA_022567655.1. Lineage (NCBI taxonomy): Bacteria > Pseudomonadati > Fidelibacterota > Fidelibacterota bacterium. The sequence goes on along the minus strand of JADFGO010000072.1, from coordinate 10,405 downwards.
CTTTTTTGGTTCAGCCTCAGATTGAAGTATGATGCTGCCTTGTTTTACACTCACAATCCAATCTACGGATTTTTTCTTACCAGTAACCGCAGAGCTAACTTCATCCACAAGGCCATAGAAAGCTATCACAGCCTTTTTAAACTTGTCGGCTGTTATTCTATCCCCCTCAAGTTCCAATGTAATGATATTATTCATAATTAAGCCCTTGCCTCTTGTGAGTCCCGGTATAAAAGCCTTTTACCCTGTATTCCCCTTATTGCTATTATTGCTCTCTCTATATCGGTAATATCTCGTGTATTATACCTGAAATCGAATTCTCCAATATATCGTCTTAGATGTTGTGCGCTTACATGCTGGTAAATACCTGTTAAGCCACGCTTTAGAATACTGAAATAATTCTCTACAGTATTTGTATATATTGCTCCACGCACATATTCCTTTTTACTATGTTTAACAACGTCATGCTTAGCGAATTCTTTATTTAGTCCTATATAACTCTTAAAATCGTCAGTCATTATATGAGTATCTTTTTCTATTTGTTCCCTCATAATTGGTCTAAGGGTATTGGCTGTGACCTTAGGAACATGAAAAGACCTTACATTTCCACCACGTTCGACCAGAGAAAATATCTTCTCTTTATGTCCCCAACCACGAAAACCAGCCCATTTTTTCCCTTTATTACCCCAAAATGTTTCGTCAACTTCGACAACCTTATCCTTACCACCAAGTTTATTAACAAATATAGGATCATTCATTGCTTCTCGTATTCTATGGCTCATAAACCATGCTGTCTTATACGTAACTCCAAGCATTCTATGTAATTGGTGGGAACTTATGCCCTTCTTAGAGGCACAAAGAAGATAAACAGCTTGTAGCCAAATATGCAAACTTATTTTACTCCGCTCGAATAATGTCCCAACTGTGACCGTAAATTGTTTACGGCATTCCTTACATTTATGCACTCCGGGTCTTGTGCTTTTACCGGTCAATTTATAGTTGTTCTCCATGTTTCCGCAATGAGGGCAAATAGACCCATCTGGCCAACGAAGTTGTTCCATATATTCTCTTGCTTTCTTCTCATTCTGAAATTGCGGTGCATTTAATCCAGATTTCATCATATCTCCTGTTATCAATTACCTAAATATAACATATTTATTTGGGTTTGTCAAGTATATAATTGCGTAATTTATAGCATATTCACCCATATCAAGGCATGATTATAAGGAAAACATCACATTATTAGGGTAATCAGCTTCAAAATAGATATTCGCCTATTATAAATAATAAAATGGGTAATAATGTCAAATATATTAAAAATATAATGCTAATATAGGGGCATATCACAGAAATATAACGTATTGTGGCGCCGCTGATTTTGCTATTATAAGGACAATCGACATGGAATTTATTGGTTTTCCCTGGGTGGATATAGTCGTTAATTTTTAAGTACGACTCTTCCTTAAAGCGGTACAGAAAAATCCCGTGCTCTCACCCTGAATTCATCAGGTCTTCTTAACCAAAAATTAGTGGTAATTCAGAACTTCGATAAATATCTTACGTAAGCGTCTGAAAGGCGATTCGTTTTTAGAACTCGGAGAGTTAATGACCTGTTTAAACATCTTCCACTGCTTTACCAAGGAGAAGTGATATGTTTATATTGTTAATATCTGTATCGATATTGCTTTCAGTAATCGGAGTAGTGATGGTTGTATCCCCTAAGGCGGCAAATTGGCTTAACAGATCGGGCAATATTGTTATACTTACGGAGAAGAAGGTCTTGGAACACCGGTTTATGTCGGGAGTAATATCTCTCCTTTTCGGTGTCTTCTTCATGTATAAAGCTTCCGGTTATAATGAGTTGCACACGGAAGTACTGGTAATCCCATTTTACTCCATCGGTATATTATTGACGCTGGTAGGAATTATGTTTTTCATGTCTACCAGGTTTTTCGAATCGATAAATACCTGGACGAGCAAAGAAATGCTTAGCGATAGGCTTCTGATGAAATATCCCAGAGTGACGGGCGCCTTTTTTGTTTTTTCCGCTGTCATGGTCTACTTCACCGCCGAATATTTTAAATAAGATCAGTAAGGGATAATTACCTTTTCCAGAGAAGAAACGAATTAAGGATTAATATTCCGTGTCCGGGCGGGTAAATAAAAAAGCCAAACATGACCGTATTATTCAAGCGGGATTGAAAGTTTTTGCCCGCGATGGATATCCCAAAGCAAAAATAATCGACATAGCCGAGTCTGCCGGCATCGGCAAAGGAACGGTTTATGAATATTTCAGCAGTAAAAAAGAACTCTTTCTGAATGTTTTCTCTTATGTCAAGGAGTTGATATTGTCCAAACAGTGGGAAGTTTTGGATGAAGGGTTGAAGCCGCTGGATTCTCTAAAGAGAATAGCAAAGACGAATGCGGATATTTATATCGAAGAAAGTATGAAAATGAGGTTTCTCGCCCAATTCCGGGCTGAGTGCATCAGAAGAGGTGCAGACGGCGAGTTCAGCAGGAGCTTGAATGAATATCATGAAGAGATTATAGCGCTGATATCAAGATATGTCAACATCGGGATCGAGGAAGGATTAATCAGACCCACAGACGTTGATATGGTTTCCGAATATTACCATACCGCGCTTGATGGTCTCGGTGTTCAATATCTGCTGAACAATGGAGAGATGGACCTTAATTCAGCCGTAATTAGTTTGTATGAAATATTTATAAGAGGCATCGGGACATTTAACGGACGATACGCTGATCTGTCGGAGGAAACGTAACGGACTAATTACCGGATTCCGAAAGCATTTCAATTATACCCTCATCAGCCGGCGGGAACTCATAAAGTTTAAATTCATCGGGCTTGATCCAGGCAATTTCAGCGGATTCGATGGCGGTCGCTTCTCCTGACAAGATATCACAAGCATAAAATTTCATGTGCACTGCTATTTCAGGATATTCCGGGAATGATTCATGTAACAGCCGGTTTACCTGGATCTCTAACCCGACTTCTTCGAGAATCTCTCTTGTGAGCGCATCCTTCGTGGTCTCGCCCTTTTCCACCTTCCCTCCCGGAAATTCCCAATATCCGGCGAGGTGCGTTCCTTCCTTCCGTTTCGTGATGAGATACTTACCGTCCACCCTAATTACGGCAGCGGCAACAGTTATATTTTCCTGATCGGTCAAGAAATAGGATTATAGTTAAGACGCGCAGAGGTCTGATTCAATATGAGCGGAGAAGTGATTCAGTTAAAGTCCAAGCTTGTCAGCGATAGATTTCATCGCATCGAGGACAGTTTGCATATGCTCGTCCCTGTCAACCCCGAGTTCTTCGATCCCCTGTTCGATATGTTCACGGCTTACCTGGCGTGCAAATCCCGACTGCTTCAGCTTTTTCTTTATCGATTTTATTTTGACTTCCTCTATCTTTTTACTCGGACGAACGAGGGCGACTGCTACTATAAATCCGCATAGCTCATCTACCGCGAAAAGCGCTTTATCCATCAGAGTATCTCTCGGAGTGGCGCTTCCGGGTACGTGGGAGCGTATCGCATGGACTATTTCGTCAGGTGCGCCGTGTTCTTCAAGTATTTTTGCTCCCACCACCGAATGATCCTGATCTGAAGGGTATTTCTCGTAATCGAAATCGTGAATCAACCCGGTAAGACCCCAGAGGTCCTGGTCTTCTCCGTAAATCCCGGCGTAAGCTCTCATGGCAGCTTCCACTGAATACATGTGCTTCCGGAGATTTTCGTTTTCCACGTACTCGTGCATAAGGCTAAGCGTTTCTTCTCTTGTCAATCTCTCCGCCCTTATAGTTAGAATCATAATATATGGATTTCGCAAAAAAAGGCAAGGAGGCTGGCAGAGTAAATTTAACTTAGCAGTGAAAGTTTCAGGTGAGAAGTGTTTTCGAGACTCAAGCGCTCTTGCGTTTACACTGCCAGAAAGGTATAATATAAGGCTATGGCTAAGGGTAGAAGACCACAGGTAGCGGTTAAAGTCAGAAAACTTAATAAGAGGAAAATTCCTGACTCTCAGCGAAGGAAATTTCTAATATCTCTCATATTAAGTTTGACCGTCATAGTCTTCGGACTCCTCCTTTACGATTGGATGTCAGCCGATTTACCCTCGCTTCAGCAGTTGGAGAATTTCGATCCGAATCTCGTCACACGCGTTTATTCCGCTGACTCGGTGCTCATTCATGAATTTTTTGCCGAGCGAAGAGTATTGATACCTATTAGTGAGATACCCGAACACACCGTGAACGCATTTATAGCGACTGAAGATATCAGGTTTCGGAATCATTGGGGAATCAGCCCGCGCGATATGCTGCGGGCGGTGGCGGTGGACATACTGACGTTGTCGAAAAAACAGGGCGCAAGCACGTTAACCCAGCAATTGGCGAGAGTACTTTATCTCAACATGGAAAAGAGGTTTACGCGGAAGATAAAGGAGATGATCACCGCTGTTCAAATCGAGCGTACGTACACGAAAGAAGAGATCCTCGAGATGTACCTTAATACTATATACCTCGGTCACGGCGCTTACGGCGTTCAGGCGGCGGCTCGAAGATTGTTTGATAAAAAAGTACAGAATCTGACGCTTGAAGAATCAGCGATGTTGGCTGCTCTCCCGAAATCCCCCGGCGGTTACTCGCCCATATTCAATCCTCAAAAAGCGCTTTCCCGGCGCAATTTAGTATTAAAATTGATGAACAAGCACGGAAAATTATCGAGCAGCGAATATGTCCTGACACGAGCCAAACCGCTCGTGGTTCAGAGGAGGCTGAACGTAAACGGCTATGCTCGCTACTTCACCGAATATGTGCGGCAGCAGCTGAATAAAATGTCCGATGAATTAGGAATTGACGTTTTGAGAGACGGGTTGACCGTTTACACTTCGCTCGATACACGGATTCAGGCAGCGGCGGAAGAAGCCGTATTCAATCATATTGAAGGGATACGGACCGAGGCGGACTCACTGATTCCCGATTGGGCTCTCGGGCAGCAGGGAGTGGTAAATAAACGACTTATCGAAAACCCTGACGAGATAGCGGCAATAATCGATACGTCCCGGTACTCCATTGCGAGTGTCGATTCAATGCTGCGCGGTGAGATACCTTTGGAGCCGGCGCTAAGGCGTCAGTTGATAGTTCAGACGTCGCTTATTGCGAAGGATCCTGATACCGGTCATATTCTCGCGATGGTAGGCGGACGGGATTTCGATCTCGATAAATTTAACCGGGCAACTCAGGCGAAACGTCAACCCGGGTCGGTATTCAAACCGTTTGTGTGGACAGCTGCGCTCGACAACGGCTATCTCCCCTCGGACATGTTATTGAACCAGCCGGTCGTACTCTTCATGGATGATTCAACAAGATGGCGTCCGCACAATTACGACGGTTCCACAGGAGGATTGGTCGATCTCAGGCAGGCGCTTCAAAGGTCTTTGAACCTTATTTCCGTTCGTTTGGTTCAGGAATTTGTTACGCCGAGTATAGTGAGGGATTACGCCAAATCGATGGGATTTACAACTAACATAAGACCGGTGCAGGCAATTGCGCTTGGGACGAGCGAACTCATTATGTTGGAGGTCGTGTCGGCATTTGCTACTTACGCAAACAGAGGAGTATGGGTTTCTCCGGTCTTTATAACAAAAATAGTGGATAGATATGGTAACGTCATCATGGAGAATATTCCCGAGCGAAAAGAGGTATTGAGCGAGGAGACGGCATATTTGATGACGAATCTGCTTGAGTCGGTAATAAAACAGGGCACAGGAATTTATTCTCGAACAAGACATCATTTTTACATAGACGCCGGCGGAAAAACAGGTACGACGAACAATTTCACCGATGCGTGGTTCGTAGGTTTTACGCCGTTGATAGCTGCCGGTGTCTGGGTAGGTATGGACGACCCGCAGGTAACTCTCGGTGAGGGACAGGCTGGTTCCGTGGCGGCGATGCCGATCTGGGCAAATTTCATGAAAGCTGTTTATGACACCTTGAAATGGCCCGACGTTCCGTTTGAGAGGCCGGAAAAGATAGTTGAACTCGAAATATGCAGTGTGACGAAGAAAAATCCGACACAATATTGTCCCATCACTACCGAAATATATAACAAAAAGTACGTCCCGCAAGGACTCTGTCCTATTCATACCGGTATTATATCAAATCAGAAAGGTAAGGTAGATTTTTAGTTCGGCAGCACCCCGGATATTCAGATCACCTCTATTATAAGCTCGGGTATAAGAGGCTCGGCTTCGCTAACGCTTATAGATTCTTTGATACGGCTAAGCTGGGAACTCAATTTTTCATTCGAGCCGGAAAAAACTTCTGCGAGAACGTCACCCTGCTTCACGCTGTCTCCGATCTTGACGTTTAGTATGATTCCGGCTTTATGGTCTAAATCGTCTTCGATTCGAATTCTGCCGGCTCCAAGAGAGACTGATGCGATGCCGAGAGCGTATGAGTCGATAGAATCAACATAGCCGGAACTTTCCGCAGTAACCTTCCCGGAATACTCCGCGGGGGGATATTTTTCCGGTTCGGTGATCACCGATGTATCTCCTCCCTGGGCTTCAACCAGCTCGATGAACTTGTTTAATCCGGCGCCGTTTTGAATCAGCGACTCGAGAGTCGAATGAGCTTCATCAAGTGAGTCGGACAGACCGCCGAGAATCAGCATATGCGCCCCGAGAGTGAGCGTTAGTTCTTCAAGATCATCGGGACCATTCCCTTTCAGGCACTCGATAGATTCCTTGACCTCGAGCCAATTCCCGATAGTTTTCCCTAACGGCTGTGACATGTCCGTTAACAATGCTTTCGTCTTGATGCCTGACTTTTCGCCGATTGAAACTAAAGTGTTCGCGAGAAGACGGCATTCTTCGATATCGTTAAGGAAGGCGCCTCGACCTGTCTTGACGTCGAGAACCAGCCCGTTTATCCCCTCGGCGATTTTTTTTGACATTATGCTGCCCGCCATGAGCGGGATCGAACGGACTGTTGCGGTTACGTCCCGGAGAGCGTACATCTTTCTGTCGGCGGGCACAATTTTTTCTGACTGACTTATGATGGCGACGCCGATATTTGATACCTGCTGCAAAAATGCTTCGGTTGAAAGGTTCACGTTGAATCCGGGTATCGACTCCAGCTTGTCGAGCGTTCCGCCCGAATGACCGAGCCCTCTTCCCGAAATCATCGGTATCGGCACTCCGGCGGCGGCAACGAGGGGGGCAAGCACAAGAGATACCTTGTCGCCGACTCCTCCCGTAGAATGTTTGTCCACTTTAATTCCCGGGATTTCAGACGTATCGATAATTTCGCCCGAGCCGACCATCGACTTCACGAGGGAATCTGTCTCCCTGTCGGTCATCCCCCGGAAATAGACAGCCATCAGGAATGCCGCCATCTGATAATCTGGAATTTGTCCGTCACTGAAACCGGATATAAGGAAGCTGATTTCTTCTGAAGTAAGCTCGGACCCTTCCTGCTTCCGGGAGATCAGTTCATAAGGTGTCAAAGGATTCTTGATTCCTTTTTGAAGAGCTCGGAATATTGAACGTACTCTTCTGAACCGCTCATTATCCTTTTGTAATCCGCAGGAGTTGTTTTTCTTATTTCACGGGCCGGGATGCCCGCAACCAGGGTGTTCTCCGGAACTTCCACCCCTTCTAACACTACTGCTCCGGCGGCTACGATCGAACCTTCTCCCACCGTTGCTCCGTCGAGAACCGTGGCGTTCATGCCGATGAGAACTCTGTCATGGACACTGCAACCGTGAACAACGGCGGCGTGCCCGATAGTTACGTCATCCCCGATTTCGAGGGGAAATTTTCCGCTGACTACGTGCAGTATGGCGCCGTCTTGAACGTTTGACCTCTCTCCGATCCTGATGTAGTGCATATCACCCCTGACGACAGCGGAATACCAGATGGAACTCAGAGCGCCGATCTTTACATCGCCTATCACAGCAGCGCCTTCGGCGATGAAAACGCTTTCGTGTATGTCGGGTTTAACCCCCCGGAATTCGATTATCACTCCGAGTCGTTCCGCCTGAATATGAGCCTGAATTTTTCATATATCCTGTCGGCGTCCCAGGCGCTCGCCTGTTTGACCGACCTCGTTGATAGATAGATTCCCAACATGCCTACAAGGATGTTGGGAGACCACATCGCCCACGACGGTGATATTATGCCCCTGTCCGCAAGGTCTTCTCCCGCTATCAAAAACACCCAATACATTATAAAAAAGCTCAGGCTGATACTCATACCGACGGCGAATCCGCCCCTTTTTGCCAGTATCCCGAGCGGCGCTCCGACGAGCATAAAAACCACACAGGCAAACGGGATAGAGTATTTCTTCTGAATCTCGACGAGAAATCTGTTCTGCTGCCTTTTGTAATTATTGATTAGATTTATCTCGCTTGCGATAAGCTGGATCGTCCTTTTGATCTTTCTGATAGATTTTTCTATCGATTTACCCCTGTCGTCGGTCAATAAGCTTATTTGAGGTTCTGTTTGCTCAGCTTTGGATGCAGAGTTATCATCAGACTTGAAGATCTTTTCGAGACTTTTATCCGAATGCTTCTGTATCTTCTTACGGGCTGAACTGATTTTCGATTCCAAGTCGCGGACTTTTGCGCGCATCATGTCGGCGGACATCTCTCTGTCGCCCCGCCTCCGGGACGTACTCCGTTCCAGCTCCATATTTTTTATCGGAATCGTAAACCGGTGATACTCGAACTCGATTCTTCTGTACTCTTCCGGGTTGGCGACATTGAGTTCGTGAATCTCACCGTCTTCCAAGTCGAGCACTACACGCGATCCCCTCACGGAGATTTTGCCCCGTGAAGCGGTTATTGTTGTTTGAACTTTCGAGTTATCATCGTTATAAATGGTCACTTCCTCTAACAGTTCACCGTTCTTCCGCTTGACGAGGAGGCTGTAACCGGGGATGGAGTTAGTGAAATATCCCTCCTGTATGTTGAGATCGGGTCGTTTGCGGTAGATATCTGAACCGAGCATACGCGCTCGATGGTTGAAATCAGGAAGGACGTTATTGTTGAAATAGATCATCGAAGCTGCAACGACACCGGAAAGCAGAAGCCCCGGGACGATCATCCTGGTAAAACTCACACCCGCGGCTTTTAGTGAGGTGATCTCGTTATCCGCAGACAGTCTGCCGTAAGCCATCAGCGAGGCGATAAGCATCGCCATCGGAACGGCAAGCGCCAGTATCCACGCTAAGTTCAGCCCGATGTACTCCAATATCACAATCAGCTCGATCCCTTTGCCCAAAATCTTATCGACAGCCTTTATCATAAAGTTCATCATGAAAATGAAGATAATAACGAACAGACTGAGGAAGAACGGCGCGATATGCTCTGTTATGATATACCAGGGTAGCTTTTTAAACATAATTTTGTCACCTATGACGCCTGAAAATAGGAATTACGCCGATAAGGAACAAGCTTCACCGTTTAGGCTTGACTGATGCAGTTGGTTTCGATAAATTCCGATGGATATTCAATGCGCCCGTAGCTCAATCGGATAGAGCAACGTCCTTCTAAGCCGTAGGTTGCGTGTTCGAGTCACGCCGGGCGTACTAATCAGTAAGTTTTTAAAACAATATTTTTACAAGGCCTTAATGTTTTTACTTTGGAAAATTCAGCCATTATATGTTAATAAGAATTGAGTCAATTTTTCAGTGAATTATATACGCTTAATGTGTAACATAACTGGTGGACCGATTATTGGGGGCAGGTCAAAGAATTCGAGCAGTATCAGGGTCTTTTTTTGACTTTGGAGGTGGGCTAAAGAGTGGGGGGCAATACCTCTTTCAATAAGTTCTTATTTCATCATTTGATGATGGAGTTCTCCAATGTCACCCTTTTTCTCCATAAAAATCTCTTCGAATCGAATTTTCGACTTATATGGTTCTTCTCCAAGCTCAATTTTCAACCCATCCCCTTCCGACATGTATTGCGAATAAGTATATAGCCCTATGCCGCCTCCCTGGTCCATAACACAGCGAAATTCAGGCAGGTACATTCTCACGAGGCCTTTTTGATTAACCCTCCAGGCAATATGTTCTGCCGCGACGGTAGCCTGCATAAATGCCAAATGTCCCTGTTTTGGGCCGGGGTTACCAACGCAGTCTCCAACCGCGTAGATATTTCCGTGCTCCGATTCCTTCGCAAGCATATTTTTCATGTGCACTGGAACAAACCCACGTTCATCGATTAGACTAGAATTTTCCATTGCCGGGATTCCGCGATAGGGTGGCACCAGTAAGCACATATCATAGGGCATGGTCTTACCGTCTTTAAAATAGAGTCTGTTCTTGTCGAGTTTTACTAAAAAAACCTCAAGGTGAACGTTGATTCCGCGTTTCTTAAAATGG
>JADFGO010000071.1 GCA_022567655.1 Candidatus Neomarinimicrobiota bacterium | reverse complement strand
CCGCGATGTAAGCCGGAGATTACTCTTACCATTTGTCAGGAGAGAGCTCTGCTGCCCGGATTGACCAATTTTAAGTAGAGCGACAGAGTCGAGACCGATTCGTCTTTGCCTAATATTGCCGCCCGTGAAACTTCATAAGCCGCATCGAGTTTCATCAGAGAATCAATGAACAGCACAATCGATTCATTGGCGCCCTCAACCGTTATTTCAACCGGAGTAATAGAGCTGCCGTTCCTCTTTGCTTCTTTTCCGGCATCAAATTTTTTGAGATTCAGTCCCGACTTCGCCAGGTTATCGGATATATTTTTCCTGAATTGTTTCAGGGCTAACACTCTGCGCTTTGAAGTGCCGGACGATGGAGTCACTCCTTTGAACTTTACGCTTCCATCGAACTGTGTTGAATAATTATAGCCGGTTGGAACTGTAGGCGATTGAAATCTTACCGCCCTCAGATTACTCATAGGCCATCTCTGACGTATACTCCTCAGGAGCAGAGCCGCGTCATCTCTTGAATTCAATCCGAGAGCGAGGGTTACACGGCTTGGCGAGACACTCAACTTCAGGTTTCCCGAACCTTTTTCTATTGACGCTACTATTCCTCTGAACACGTCAAGGATGATCCTGCCCTCTATGATTTGTCTTAACCCGTCCCCTGCCATAATCGGTGATTTTCGCTTTGCAGGCTGGCGTGATTTAACCTTTGGCGTACGCGGCGTTTGCTTCTCTGTGGCTTTAATTGGAGTCGAAAGCTTTTTTGGACTAGCTTTTTCAACCGGTTTGTCGGGTTTTGCCGCAGACGGTAACTCCATCGGAGTTTCATCCGCTATAACAATCTTCTTTTCCGGGTCGGTATCGGTACCGGTAAATTCCCATCCCTTTGTGTATAAAACATATGCCGAACCTGCGGCGGCAATTGCAAGGAAGATCAGCAGAACGGTTTTGAAACGCCCGCCTTTTTTACCCGCCTTTTCTTTTTTAGTAGGCGGCTCCGGTTCGTCGGGAGCAGCAGCCGTTCCTACAAAATCCTCGACAACGCCGGAGGGTTCTGCATCTGCCGTTTTTTCTTTTCTTAATAGATTTACTTTTACCATGCTTTCGCGATAGTTACGCTGTGCTCAATGTTCTGACAGCCATTCCGAGAGTTTCCGTAAATCTTGCGGGATTGTTCTTCAATAGAGTATTAGCGACGTCATCGCTAATTTCAAGAGTTGCGAAAGGATCAACCTGAATTATCTGTTCATCGTCCGCTTTCTCAATAAGAGGTTGCAGGAAATTGCCTTTTTCATTACCCGAATAGAAATAAAGCCTATCTACGTCTTTTAGCGGCAAGGTGATGCTTCCGGAGAAGAGGGAAGCCATTAATTCTTCTATACCGCCCTCCATGTCCGACCTGTCCAGTGTGAAAGTGTCGCCGCTTCCGTCACTCTGAAAAAGAACGCTTCCTGAAAATTCCCCGTTGTTTAGAAGCGTAAGCGCGCATTCTCCGTCGAGGTACCTCAGGACCGCTATATTGCCGGAGGAAGCCGCTTCATAAAGAAATAAAATTGAGTTGATTCCCGCTAATAGGTCGACGTCAAGTATTTCTAAAGGGACTTTTAAGGACGAACTCAATGATTCGAACAGCTCTATTGTATCTTTTTTCAGCGCCACAGACAGATACTTACTGAATTTCGGAACCTCCGTTGAAAGTGGATATAAGTCGACATAATAGTCGTCCGAGTAATCGCCGAACCTCTTGTTGGCTTCCCATAGGACAAATTCTTCTTTCTCATCCTCCGGCAGCCCCGAGTCCACGAGATGAACCTTGATTATAGATGAGCTCCGGTTCACAGCAAATGCTATAGAGCCCGGCTGCTCAGGCAATCCGTTGATCATCGGGTCAAGATAGGAAAGTATATTATCCACCGTTTGTTGATCATATCTAAGGTCCGTCCATCGTTCACCTGACGCTTCAACCTCATTTACGGCGAGCAATTTCGCAGAATCTCCAGCCTGATCGATCTCAACCGAACGAATTATATGTCCCTCAATGGTAATTCCCATACAGGGGAGTAGATCGTTTTGTTTCCCGCTCAATTTTATCGAACCTTCCTAATTAATAAACTATCTATTCATCGCCGAAGATCCAGGAACGGTCTCCGTCTTCTATGTAACCGTGAATAGAATCGACCATACTGAAAAATAGATATTTACGCTGATAATAGTCTTCTCTCAGCCAGCGCCTTGGAGTACCAAGCACTGCTTCGTTGATCCTATCCTTGAGATCACCGAGCGTAAACGAATAGGGTACGGTTCCATTTACTATCGGCAGCTGTTTTTCGGCTTTTCCCGTAGTATCGGGCTCTTCAAGCATCATCAATAAAATAAGGGCGTCTTCGTCGATTTCATACATTCTGTCGACCACCTCAATATTCGACGCTGTTATAAGCCTATCGTCTATAACCACTAATTCCGGCTTCCATTTTTCCTGTATAGCCGAAGCTTCTTTCAGCGTTCCAACACTGCGTATTTCATAGTTATCCTCGTTGATAACCTCCGAGTAAAGACTTCTGAGGGAATCATCCGGTTCAACCATCACAATCTTAAACGGATTCAACTCTTTCTTAATCGGACAGGCGATATATATCGTTCTGTTATTTTTGATGTCCACCCGATATCGTTCGTGCGCGAACGGACAGCTGAACAGCACTTCGGATATCGGCATCGTCATCAGGGTGTCGACTCTCGCAACCATATCACCTTGAGTGTCTATGTAATAAACGGAGGTATCGATCATTAAGGTTTCGGCTCCGAAAAATCCCGTGTCCGATTTAGCTGATTCCATTACAGCCCGGACAATAATCATCGCTTCCTCGGGTGAGTACGGAAATCTGTTGACAAGCCTGTAAAATTCTATTTCCAGCTCATAAAGGTTCTCCATCCGAACCTGGCACTCCTCCTTAAGCTCGACCTCATCGCTCCAGATTGACTGCGGAACGAATATGACCAACAATAAGAACACAGCCATGACGCCTATTACGGAGTCAAGATAATAAGACGTTCTTTTATCATACGGTTTAATCACGTCATACAGTTTAATCCGATCAAACAGTTTAATCACGCCATTAAGTTTAATCACAGCACCTCCGCAGTATAATTATTCCTCCGTTGAATTGTCCAAATTTCCCATGACGATAAATTTTTCTATCTTTGCAAATTTCTTGACGCCGATGCCCCTCACGGACAGGAGATCTTCAGCCCTCTCGAATGGACCCTCGTTATTTCTCCGGGTTAAGATTCGTTCTGCGATTACAGGACCTATGCCGGGAAGCAGTGTCAATGCATCAAATCCGGCTCTGTTGATTTCGATGGCCCGGAGGGAGCCGTCTTCGTTCAACCTGAATGTATCCACCTCTTCCGTGATCCGGGACTCGATCATCGCAGAGGTCTTTTTGAACCTCGCTATCTCTTTCAACATCAGCGGAACTGATTCCTCTAATCTCTCTTCGGCTATTCCGTCTCTGATATAATTTATGCCCATACCGATTATAAACGTAATCGCTAAAAATCCTATCGCAACAGATTCCTTATCCGTGAATAATTTTGTCTTAAACATTATCTGTTCTACATAAAATTAAGTGTAATTATTATGCCCTAAAGGTTCTCCGACATATTCTCAAAGGAGCCCTTGCCCACGGCTTCCGGCGGTTTGACTCCGTTAGTTCTTTCGAGCTTTTTGAACAACTCTCTTTGCGCTTCGGTGACTTTCGATGGTGTCCAGACCTGTATTCTCACCATCTGGTCTCCATTTCTTCCACCGCGCAGTTTTGGTAAACCTTTTCCGCGCATTCTCAAAAACCTTCCGGACTGCACACCCGGGGGAACTTTGAGTTTCGCTTTACCGGAGAGAGTCGGAATCTCAATTTCTGCTCCGAGAGCCGCCTGCGAAAACGTGATCTTCGCCTCGATAAAGAGATCCGCCTCGTCCCTCACGAAATGTTTGTGCTCTTTTTCCTGAATGAATACTATCAAATCTCCCTGAGGAGCGCCGTGTTCGCCGGCGTTTCCTTCACCGGCAAGGGTCAGATAGTTACCTGTCGATACACCCTTGGGAATCTTCACCTCTACGGTTTTGTTGACCCGTTTTCTTCCGGAGCCGCCGCAGCTCTTGCATAACCTGTCTATAATTTGCCCTTCGCCGTGGCAGTTTGGACAGGTTTGTACATTGATGAACTCTCCGAACAATGATCTGCTTACCTGCTTGACCTGACCCTGACCCTGGCAAACCGGACATGTTTTTCTGCTGCTCCCGGGCTCCGCTCCGTTCCCGTCACATCTCTCGCAATTCTCAAACCTTTTGATTTTTAGCTTTTTATCGACACCGGTAAGAATCTCTTCAAGAGTAACTTCGAGCGTGAGCTTGAGATTGCTGCCCCGCCTGACATTTCTTCTACCGCCCCTTTCAGAACCGAATATGTCACCGAAACCGCCGCCAAGTCCGCCGAATCCTTGTTCCATAAATGTCCGAAGAGCATCCGAAAGGTCGAAGGCGTCTCCGGCAAACGGATCGAATCCTCCACCCTTCACTCCCGCTTCGCCGAACTGATCATAACGGCCCCGTTTATCATCGTCGGTGAGGACGGAATAAGCGTGTGAGATCTCTTTAAAACTTTTCTCGGCTTCTTTATCACCGGGATTTCGATCCGGATGATACTTCATCGCTTTTTTCCGGTATGCTTTCTTTATCTCCTCGGCGGATGCGTTTCTCGCTACGCCAAGAGTATCGTAATAGTCTTTAGCCATCTGATCTTCTATTTACCTTAACCTTAGCAGGTCGTAATATCCTGTCGCCGTGTCTGAACCCCCGTTCGAACTCTTCAATCACGATGTTATTCCCCAGGGTTGAATCTTCCTCAACCATCATTGCATCATGATATTCGGGATCGAATTTCTCTCCTTTAGATTCAATAGGTGTTACCCCGTTATCCTCGAGTATCTTTTCAAATTTACTTTTTATCAGCTCAATTCCCTCTAATAACGAATCCGTATTGCTGTTCTCTTTCGCAGATTTGAGTGTCCTCTCGATATCATCCAATAGTGGAAGAAAGGAAGCAGTCGAGTAATCTCCCGCTCGCTTGATCGCACTCTCGGTCTCCCTCATGCTCCTTTTTTTGTAATTTTCATATTCAGCCGCCTGCCTTAATTGCCTGTCTTTTAATTCCTCTATCTCGGACCGGAGTTGTTGTAATTTGGTAGGAGTTTTTTTCCTCGGCTTTTTAGGCCTGCTATTCGATTTCTTCTTTATTTGTGTGTCCTTCGAACCGTTTTCAACTTCGCTGTTTACCAACTTTATCTACACCTCCCCTTATTCAATTCGACAAGGATTCTGTCAAAGTATTAGCTGCATGCACAACTATCGACATCGCCCTTCCATATTGCATCCGGGTAGGTCCGATTACCGCAAGAATTCCCGATTGATTTCCAAATTTGTACGGCGACGTAACAAAACTTAACTCGGAAACATCGGGATCTTCCTGCTCGTCTCCGATGATCACGTTCAATCCTTTCTCACTCGTTAATTCATGTATCTTCTTGATAAGACCCTTTTCATCCTCAAGAATGCTGAGCAGATTTCCCATTTTGGCGGGATCGGAAAATTCCGGTTTCGCCATAATGTTAGCCGAACCGCTGAATTTTACTTTTTCATTTTCGTTAAAATCAAAAACTCTGTCCGCCGAATCAATAAGCAGCCGTATGATCCCGGAGCCTTCCCCGGTGAAATCCCTGCACCTTTCATGTATAGTGCTCCTGATCTCCCGAAGCGAAAGACCCGATAATCTCTCGTTTAATCTCGCGCTGAGAGATTCAAGAGTCTCCGGTGGAATAGCCGATTCGATCTCCAGCACGATCGTCTTCGCAAATCCTTCTCTTAGCTGTAATACAACCATCAACGTTTGACTCGCTACCGAAAATAAATTTATTCTTGTTAACTCCCCCTCAAGTATCAGCGGCGCAATTGCTACGCCTAATTCCGACGTGAATTCCCCGAGCAGTCTGCTGGCGGTAGTCAAAAGAGATTCGATATCGACCGCGTAGGGCCGGAGCGACTCAACTATCCCGTCCTGTAGTTCAGGATCGAGCTCCTGTTCGGGCATGAGCAGATTGACGTAATATCTGTATCCTTTGCTCGTCGGAACTCTTCCGGCAGATGTATGCGGTTGAAACAGATACCCTTTTTCCTCTAATTCATTCATTTCGTGCCTGATCGTAGCCGGACTTATTCTAATGTTTTTTCTGCGTTTGATCGTCTTAGAACCGACCGGAGACGCCGATGCGATGAACTCGCCGATGATGGCAGTCAGGATATTTCTCTGTCTTCTGTTCAATTCGCTCATAATATTGGTCGCACCACCTCTATATAACCCCGAAAAATATAAATAAAAGGGGTATCAGTCAAGACAAAATAATGAGATATTCGGCTTTGAGCGAATTCAGCATGGGATGACCTTTGGAGTGCTCCAACGGAGTTCCTCGTGACCTTCGGCGGAATCTAAATTCTGAAAGGAGCCCGATTGAAGAAATGCAATGTTGTGCGAGTCAGGGCTTGCCCTGACCGCTCAATGACTTCGGAGTGCTCCAGCGGAGTTCCTTCTGAACATCAACTTCGTTGATGCAGCATTGACGCAGTCAATGCACTCCATATAAGCTCAAGTGTAGGGGCAGGTCTGCGACCTGCCTGTCTGGCATTATTCGGACAGACCCGACTAATATCAGGCAGGCGGGCCTGCCCGCTGATACGGGAGGGTTTCAAACCCTCCCCTACATATCCCATCGAAGATGGGATAAACCCCCTCCTTTTTAAGGAGGGGGCAGGGGGTGGTTTATCATAAAAAAGAGTCCTTTAATTCCCCTCTTATATACAAGAGATTTTGGTGCCCCTCCTGCCGCACCTACCCGATAAATCGCAGCTTACATTTTCTCTTTCAGGTAACGCCTGACAGAAAGGCTGCTGCTCATCCAGCCGAGGATTACCCCGAATACCAGCATCCCGGCATATATCTCGTTATTGACCTCTACCTTTTCAACAGGAATATATCCTTGTAGAAGCCGCCCGGCAATTATATAGCCCGCCTCAATAATACCGATGCCGATTACGCCCGCCGCAAACCCCTCAATCAACCCCTCAACGATGAACGGTCTTCGTATGAACCTGTCGGTAGCCCCGACAAGCCTCATCGTCCAGATGAGATCGCGCTTTGCGAATATCGTGAGTTTTATCGTGTAAGATGAGATCAAGACGGCCGCAAGCAGTACTATAACACCGATAACGGTTGAAAGCCCGATCAGTATATTGACATATCTATCCACGGAAACGAGCAGGCTCTTTCTGTAGCGGACTTCTTCTATCCCTTTCATTGATGCGATTCTGCTGGCTATATACGAGGCATCGACAGCCGTTCCGAATTCGGGAGAGAGCCTGACTATAAATGAGGATGGAAATGGGTTCGTTCCCACTATATCGACTACGTCCTCGCCGAACTCCTTCTTGAATTTACGCGCTGCCTGCGAAGGAGAAATGTAAATCACGTCCCTGACACCCTCTATCTTGCCTATCTCCCCGCCAAGCTGGATAATGATCTCATCGGGCGTATCCGATACCACAAATGTAGTGAGATCAAACTGAGAGCGTAAAAATTTGACGAATTTCTTTCCGTTCCATCCGACTACCGCCGACATTCCGACCATCGCTATCGAGAGGGATAAGATCAACACGGCGAGTAACGCTGCTCCTTTTATCCTGCGAAGTCCCTTTATCCCCTCGCTGACTGAAAAGAAAAAATTCACTCCGTGCTTTCCTGTTCCATAATCCCGTCGTTGAGCTTTATTATCCGGAAATCATTCCCTTCTATGAGATTATAGTCGTGCGTCGCCATTACAACCGCAGTCCCCTGCCTCTGTACTTTAATAAGCGACTCGAGTACCCCTTGCGATGTCTCCGGATCGAGGTTTCCAGTCGGCTCGTCGGCGAGAATCACGTACGGCTCGACCACCAATGCCCTCGCTATCGCAACCCTCTGCTGTTCTCCGCCCGAAAGATATTTCGGTAGATAGTTTCGCCGGTGCGTCAGATCAACCTGAGCAAGAGCCCTCATAGTGAGCTTCTTGACTTCCGCCCCTTTGTGCCCTGTCGCGCGTAGTGCGAACGCTATATTGTCATAAACGCTCCTGTCTTCCAACAGCCGAAAATCCTGAAATATCATTCCCACCTTGCGCCGCAAGAATGGAATCTGCTTACGCGTGATGGTTCCTGAATCGAACTCACCTACCGTCACCCTGCCTGAAGTAGGGGCAATATCCATGTACAGAAGTCTGAGGATAGTGGATTTTCCCGCGCCTGTCGGACCGGTAATACAAAGAAACTCACCCTTCGAGACGTCGAACGTTATCCCTTCGACGCCTGCCGTGTCCGAAAAGCGCGCTGAAACGTTGGCTAAACTAATCATAAATTAATTTCGGTATCAAGAGTTGAAATATATGTTACAGGGAATGAATAATCAACGCGGAGGTTAAACGGATTATTCCATTGGAGATGTACGGCAACTCAAGCCTTATATACGCCCCACGCAAGCAACACCCACCCTGCCAACAGCGCCAACCCTCCAAAAGGAGTCACCGCCCCCCATCCGCGCTGCCCTGTAAACGCCAGAACGTATAGGCTGCCGGAAAAGATCACTATCCCCGCAACGAAGAGCCAGCCGCTGAAGGTCAGCAGATTCGAGCCCCACTTCGTGGAAGCCCATGCGACCGTGACAAGTGCGAATACGTGGTACATTTGATATCGCACACCCGTTTCGAAAGTCTCTAACAGCTGCGGACTGATTTTATCCTTTAGCGCATGCGCTCCGAAGGCTCCGAGCGCCACACCGAGAAATCCGAACAGGGAAGCGATTATCAGAAACGTTTTAGTCATGAATTTATTCCGTTATTTTTCTGTTTATAAATGTCTGAACCTGTGTTCTCCGCTATAATTTACCCTTTCTCTGTGGCGCAGCCCCCGCCAACGGCGGTGCAGGCGTTCTGTCGATAAGCAGATCAACGCAGCCACCCTTCGACTCCGCTCAGGATGACTGCGCCACATACATATCCTCTCACCTGTCGTGTACCCACGACAGGATTCGAACCTGTGACCTACGGTTTAGGAAACCGTCAGAACTATTGCGATTCATCGGTTTAACAGGACTTGTGCCATATTTGTGCCAAAAATATTTCATTTCGTTCCTGAATTTATGGTTAAATGTGATTTTATTCAATGAAAAAGAGGTATACCCACCTGTTGATTGAGGTTGCGTTAATATCGGGGTGCGGAGATTAGTCGCTGCGGAAAAACATTCTCACATCAAAACTCAACAAAAAACCGACCCCCCATACACCCTGTCAGAAGAGGGCGAGTTGTTTATATATACTTGGCACTCACATTGTAACCGATTTTTTAAAAATGGTTTTATTGGCTATATCGTTTCATATCTTTTAGTGAGCTTTGTGTGGGCACATATTGGTCAACACTTTGATTGGTAATTAATAAATTACTCATTACTTATTACGATTAATATTGGAATATTTTAGGTTCCCGCATTATATTACAGCGCTAAACCTATTTCGATACAGACCACTTTGGACTTAAGCGACCATTTGACAACAGGGAACAGCGATTTGATTGATGATGTAAGAAGCAAAGGAATTATTACTGAATCTCAACTCTTCATGGGTCTTAAGTCAGAAGAAATTGCCGGCATCTTAGAGAATGCCTACGAAAAGGAATTTGAGACAAATCAAGTAATCATCAAAGAAGGGGATTCGTTAAAGGGATTGAGCATTATAATTGATGGTGAAACATCTATACAGAAAAAAAATAAGATGACTGGAAAAATAGTAGAACTAAAGATCAGGGGTGAAGGAGAATCACTCGGTGAGATGACACTGATTGATTCAGGCGCTGCATCAGTCACAGTGCGAGCAAAATCTGATGTAAAAATTGCGATCATCAATCTTAAATATTTGACTACGGCGTTCAAAGAAAACCCAAGGATGCGTGGGGATGTCGCAATCAACATCGCCAGAATATTAAGCAAACGCTTACGTCAAGCAACTGCGTATTCTGCCGCCAAAACGGGACTAAAACGGTATTAAATACGAGAATCTACTTCTACCGCCTCCAAGCCTGCCCGACACCGGTCAGGCGCGCAATCTCTTTACACACCCTCCCGAAATAGAATCGGGATAAACTTCCTCCGGAGGAGTTCCTTCGGAACACCCCTCTTATTAGAGGGGAATAATAGGAATTTTCTAATTAGAAAACCACCATTTGATCTTCTCATCCGTCGTACACCCTTTCTCTGTGGCGCAGCCATCGAACGATAGTGAGATGTCTGCGTTCTCTCGATAGCAGCTCAACGCAGTCATCCGGCTAAGCCGGATGACTGCGCCACATATATATCCTCTCATCCGGCGTGTACCCACGACAGGATTCGAACCTGTGACCTACGGTTTAGGAAACCGTCGCTCTATCCTACTGAGCTACGTGGGCTTAATAGAAAACTTATAAAAGTCAGGCTAATTTTACCAGTGAAATTATAGTATAGTCAAACGGGGTGTTCAAATATTGTGCGGTCAGGGCAAGCCCTAACCCGCACATGTATCCTCCTCCCTCGAGGGAGGTGGAAGTTTATCCCGAATCTGTTTCGGGAGAGGGTGTGATTTAACGAAGATCATGGGATAACACCCCTCCTCCGTCCCGACCCTTCGGGACGGATACTCCCCTCAAGGGGAGAGTTTAATGATCCCCCTCCTTTTTAAGGAGGGGGCAGGGGGTGGTTTCAGGCAATCAGGCGGAGCCAGCAGGGGCAAGGTTAG
>JADFGO010000070.1 GCA_022567655.1 Candidatus Neomarinimicrobiota bacterium | reverse complement strand
GAGCTCAGGAAAGCAAAGGATATAGCGCTTTCAGAGATGAAGCAGCAGGCGAAAGACCTTGGGGGCAATGCCATAATTGCTGTTGACCTGGATTACGAAACGATAGGGTCGGGAGGAACGAACATGTTGATGGTGGCTGCGAGCGGGACCGCTGTAGTGTATAAAGACAAGCCTATGAGGCGAAAAGTAACTTGATCGGGACAGTTGTGTAATTTTACTGTTGTATTAGTTATTCGAAATTATTAGTCTGTACTCCTGCTTGTATTATCTAACTGAGTGAGCGTTATGAGAAACCTTTCACGTATATTCGGTAAATCACCTTTTGTGCCGCTCCAGGAACACGGGGAGAGAATCATGGAAACCGTGAGTCATCTTCGACCGCTGTTTGAAGCGATTGTCGATGGTGACGAAGAAAAGTTTGAGGAGCTTTACGCATCGATAAACGAAGCAGAGCACGAAGCGGACAAGGTGAAAAACAGATTTCGAGGTGAGACTCCGAAATGGCTGTTCCTGCCTATGAACCGGAGAGACCTTCTCGAGCTTTTGTCCACGCAGGACTCGGTTGCCGACAAGGTGCAGGACGTAGCGGCTCTGCTTCACATACGCCGATTGGAAATCCACGAGGAGATGAAAGAGGGTCTCTTTGAATTTATTGACCGGGTGCTTGAGACGTGTGATAAATCCTCGGAAATTATAAATCGGCTCGACGAACTGTCGGAAGCCTCCTTCGGCGGACCGGAAGCTGAAAGAGTTCTCGGTATGATAACCGAATTGGGTGAGATCGAACATGAGAGCGACGAGGCTGGAAAGAATGTGGCGAAAATAGTTTTCGAATTAGAAAAGAAGCTTGACCCGATCTCGGTAATTATGTGGTCAAGGGTGCTGACAAGGGTTGGCGACGTGGCGAATCATGCTGAAAATATAGGTAATCATATCCGCCTGTTATTCACACGTTAATCGAGAGGGAATTTCACTCCTTATGGGATCAGAGACGATACTCCTTTATACCGCTTTAATCTTCGGATTTTATATGGCGTGGAATATCGGTGCGAACGACGTCGGAAATTCCATGGGTACGTCCGTAGGTTCCAGAGCTCTGACTCTCCGGCAGGCGGTAATTATCGCAGCAACAGCAAATTTTGCCGGTGCGGTTCTTGTGGGCGGGAATGTAACGAATACCGTTAGAAAGGGGATAATCGATCCTCTTATATACGCGGCCACTCCCGAAACGCTTTTGTACGGTATGCTTGCCGCTTTACTTGCCGCCGGTCTGTGGTTACAGATTGCCACGATGTTCGGATGGCCGGTAAGTACCACCCATACGATAGTAGGGGCGGTAGTGGGTTTTGGAATTATTGGCGGCGGGTTTGATTCGATCGCCTGGGGAAAAGTCGGAACCATAGCATCGTCATGGGTTTTTTCACCTTTGATAAGCGGGGTTGTCGCGTTTCTCGTGTTCACACTGATCCGGAAATTCATTCTTAACGCCCGTGACGTTATGCTGGCGACAAGGCGGTTAGTTCCTATAATATTCGGTATGGTAATACTGGTTATGTCGTTAGTTCTCTTATTTAAGGGGCTAAGTCATGCCAATCTCGACCTTACTCTCAAACAGTCGATAGTATTATCATTCGCACTCGGGTTCGGCGCATGGGCTTTAAGCGCGATGTTAATGTTCGGGGTGGACATAAGTAAGTACAAAAGAAAATTTGTACTGACGCAGCAAATGGCTAAAAACGATAATCTGATAGTCTCTAAAAGCCTCCGGAAAACTCTGACTTACAGAGAAAAAAATCTGAATTACGCAACAGGGTCAATTTTCCGCAGATTGGGCAATATATACTCTGACATGGAAAATCTTGCTGACAACATAGAGGATAGCGCATATACCGAGGCAAAAAACACTGGTGGGGAGGATTACCATTTTGTAGAGCGGATATTCGGTTACTTGCAGGTGCTGAGCGCGGTGTTCGTAGCGTTTGCGCACGGGGCTAACGATGTAGCAAACGCCATAGGACCTTTAGCGGCCGTTGTTTCTATAATTCAAACTAAAGAAGTGGCGATGGAGGTTGCGGTTCCTATCTGGTTGCTTCTCCTCGGGGGAATTGGTA
Source organism: Candidatus Neomarinimicrobiota bacterium (assembly GCA_022567655.1). Taxonomy (NCBI): domain Bacteria; kingdom Pseudomonadati; phylum Fidelibacterota; species Fidelibacterota bacterium. The sequence goes on along the minus strand of JADFGO010000070.1, from coordinate 9,004 downwards.
TCGCGGTGGGGATCGCAACACTCGGCTGGAAAGTAATGGAAACGATCGGGAAAAAGATTACTGAGATAACGCCCTCGAGGGGGTTTGCGGCTGAGTTCAGCGCGGCGACTGTCATCGCTCTGGCATCTAAACTCGGAATACCGATATCAACGACCCACACGCTCGTCGGTGCGGTTTTTGGTGTGGGTATGGCTCGGGGAATAGCGTCATTGAATTTGAGTGTAGTCAGAAATATCATCATAAGCTGGTTCGTTACAGTTCCTGTCGGTGCGATATTCGCCGTAATAATCTATTATGTTTTAAGAGCGGTGTTCGGTAGTTGAAAGTGTATAGGATCTTTCCGCTCTTCTACTTTCAATTGTAATAATCTCTTCTATTAGGTAATATAAAGTCCGGTTCTCATAGCATAGAAACAAATGCTTAGAGCATACGTATTAAATCAGGAGACTAAATGTCCAAAGGGATAACCGGTAAAGAAACTGATTATTCTGCGTGGTATAACGATATAGTTTTAAAAGCGGAGCTGGCGGATTATGCGCCGGTAAAGGGATGTATGGTAATCAGACCGCATGGCTACGCCATATGGGAGAAAATCAGGGATAGATTGGACCAAATGTTCAAAGAAACGGGACACGAAAATGCGTATTTCCCGTTGCTGATACCAGAAAGCTTCATTCAAAAAGAAGCGGAACATATTAAAGGGTTCTCGCCGGAACTTGCTGTCGTTACACACGGCGGTGGGAAGAAATTAGAGGAACCCTTAATTATCCGCCCCACTTCCGAAACCATTATATGGTCGATGTACAAGAATTGGATTCAATCCTACAGAGATTTACCGCTGCTCATCAACCAGTGGGCTAACATCGTCCGGTGGGAGAAGAGGACGAGACTATTCCTGAGGACAACCGAGTTTCTCTGGCAGGAGGGGCATACTGCACATGCCACTGCCGAGGAGGCGGAGGAAGAGACATTAAGAATGCTCGAGGTGTACAAAACATTTGCCGAGGAGTATATGGCGATGCCTGTTATCATGGGTAAGAAATCTGAATCTCAGAAGTTTGCCGGCGCTGTCGACACATATGCGATTGAGGCGATGATGGGAGACAGGAAGGCGCTTCAGGCTGGTACAAGTCATTATCTGGGACAGAATTTTGCGAAAGCCTTCGACGTTAAATTTCAGAATGAAGATAACCGGGAAGAATACGTCTACGCTACGAGCTGGGGTGTGAGTACACGTCTCATAGGCGCGCTTGTTATGACTCACAGTGACGATAAGGGTCTTGTTCTGCCACCGAAACTTTCGCCATTTGAAGTGATAATCGTTCCAATCTGGAAGAAGGAGGAGGAAGAGGCTGAGGTTCGAAAGTTTACGGACAATCTTGAAAGCATATTCAAAAAAACGGGTATCTCATATAAGATTGACGACAGAACGAACGTGACTCCCGGATGGAAGTTCAACGAGTGGGAGTTGAAAGGAATCCCCGTCAGGGTCGAAATAGGACCGAAAGACGTAGCGGAAAACCAGATCGTTTTGGTACGCAGGGACAACGGCGAAAAGTCTTTCGTACCTATCGACAAAGCCGAAAATGAATTTGGTAAGATCAGCGAAAAAATCCAGAAAAACCTGTTTGACCGGGCTGTTGCATTCAGAAATGATAATACCGAACGATTGGACTCATACGACCGATTAAGGGAGTATTACAGTTCAAAAGGCGGATTCGGGGAGGCTTACTGGTGCGGTTCTGAGGAATGCGAGACGGAGATACAGAAAGAGACAAAAGCCACGATAAGGGTGATTCCGTTCGAGCAGCCCGGAGAAAAGGGGAGCTGCGTAAAGTGCGGCAAAGAATCTGAGACGTTTGTAGTATTTGCAAGAGCGTATTAAAAATATCCCGGGGAGCGTAACTAACTATCCGGTAACGGGTGAGATGAACAGGAGGCTCATATGAACGAAGAATTAGAGCAGCGTCCCGGTGAATCAGAAGAAGAAAACGGAACAACAACTGAAGATTCTTCCGGCGAAGATATTGCGGAATTAGAAACACCGGGTAAATTAAAACAGACATTCGTAAACAGGTTCGGGCATATCCGTGCCGGTTGGCGGATGGTGATTTATGTAATAATAACGGCTCTACTGTCATTTCCTGCGAAATATTTACACGGTTTTTTCAAACCATATTTTTCGGGAGATGGAGGATTCCACTCCCCAATAATGATCGTGCAATACGCTATATTGACAAGCGTTTTTATGTTATCGGCATATATAGTTCTCAAATGGATAGATAAACGACCCTTTAAAACGCTGGGTCTGTGGTTTTCGCCCGGTTGGTTCAAAGAATTCTCAATAGGTCTCGGCATTGGATTCGGGTTGTTGACGACTCTGTTTTTGATTTTCTGGATCACAGGACTTATTGAGGTAACAGCCGGAGCGCGGGGTATCGAGCTCGGAATTACATTGCTCAGTTTCATTATCTTGTTTGCGTTTGCGGGCCTTTTAGAAGAGCTCATGCTGCGTGGATATCCGTTTCAGGCATTCATCGAAGGATCGAATGTGCTGGTAGCCGTTGTTGTTTTAAGTCTGATTTTCTCTATTATACACATGTTCAACCCGAATTTTTCGGCGGGAGGAGCCTTGAATATCTTCTTAGCGGGAGTAATGCTGAGTATTGCTTATATAAAGACCCGCTCACTCTGGCTGCCTACAGGGCTGCATATGGCGTGGAACTGGACGCAGGGTCCGCTCTGGGGGATGAACGTAAGCGGCATAGATATTCAAAACAGTTTTATGGTGTCGGTCCCTCAGGGTCCCGAACTGCTCAGCGGCGGTGAATTCGGAGCCGAGGGCAGCTTGATCTCATCAGTGGTAATTATCCTCGTTACCTGGTATATGTGGCGGGCGTCGTGGCTCAAACCTTCAGAAGCAAATTCTGCGCTGTGGCGAAGGTACCCTGCCGCCTACGGTGTCCCACCTGCCGAAACGGAGAATTAGTGCCGATACTGAAATCTGAAGGTGTAGTTCTCCGAAGGATCAAGTACAGCGAAACGAGTCTGATACTGACCTTCTACACAAAAGATCAGGGTAAAATAAGTCTTATCGCTAAAGGCGCTCGAAACCCGAAGAGTAAATTTGTCGGGGCATTAGAACCGGCTACCTATGCTTCGATTGTTTATTACCATAAAGACAGCCGCGACCTTCAACTCTTATCCGAAATTGAGATTATTCAATCCAACAGCTCGATAATTGAGAACCTCAGAAAATCGGCTGTCGCCATGGCAATACTGAATCTTGTGGACTCGACTTTAACAGAAGTCGAACCCAACGAGGATGTTTACGGACTCCTTGTAAACACGCTCTCTGCTTTAAATAGTGAGAAGCAGGACGTGGCACTGTTGTGGTACTTCGAAATTCAGCTCCTTAAGATGATCGGATTCGAAATCGACGTTCATAACCCCGAAGGAGTGAAGACTCAGTCAAGACTAAAAGGAGAGGCGTTAAGAATTTTTGAAAATCTTGAAACAGCCGAACTTCCCGACATAGGCGTCGGCGGTTTTACGAGAGGTACGTTCAGAAAAATAAACAGATTCTTTTCGGAATATTTTAAGTATCATGTTGAGGGGATGAAAAGAGCAAAAGCACTTAGCTTTGTAGAAAATCTTATATAGAGATATTTACCCGGTCAATATTAATATTTCTTCCCTGTTGCGGGTTAACAGATAATTACTATCTTTTGATTAAGAACCAGTTGGATGCATGCATGATTAGGACGACATAACAGATGGATTACGGCTACACTGACAGGGTCATGTATTTCGGCAAGGGAGCATCATCGGCGATCAAATTGCTCATAATTGCCAATGTCTCGATTTTTTTTCTGGAATCCCTGCTTGGCTTAGAACAGTTATTCAACAATTATCTCGGGCTTGTCCCGAGTCTGATCTGGAACAATTTTTACATCTGGCAACCTGTTACGTATTTGTTTTTACACGGCGGGCTGTGGCATCTTTTAATAAACATGGTTGTTCTCTGGATGTTCGGCAGTGAGATAGAGAGATACTGGGGGAGAAGGGAATTCTTAGGGTACTATTTTATTACCGGTATCGGTTCGGGAATTCTGACAGCTCTTTTTTCAATTGACAGCACTATACCTGTTGTAGGAGCGTCCGGCGCGATTTACGGCGTATTGCTTGCATACGGACTCATGTTTCCGAATAGAACCATATATCTCTATTTTCTCATACCTGTAAAGGTAAAGTATTTTGTGCTGTTCATCGGCGGAGTTGCGTTCATCAGCAGCCTCAGCGACATCGGCAGTGCGGTAAGTCACCTCACGCATTTGTCGGGAATGGTCATTGGATATCTGTACATGAAATCAAGCGTTAAAATTTCTAATCTCAGTGATTCGTTCGGTGAGTTCAAGATTAAAAGAAAGGTCAAAAAAGCGGAACGCGTCAGGAAGAGCTACGAAAATTTGAGACAGGAAATCGATACGATCCTTGACAGGATAAACGAAGTGGGATACGAAAACCTGACTGACGAAGAAAAACAGAAACTTGAAGAAGCAAGCCGGGTCATCTCTAAAGACCAAAAGAACATGAATTGATCAATCGTTCGACTCCGGATGTCCGATAATAACAAGAGCCCGAGACTTACCGTCGATATGATCGTCCGGATGATTGATAAACCTAACAGCGTTTTACTGATCGAACGTAAAAATCCCCCATACGGTTGGGCAATACCGGGCGGATTTGTTGAAATCGGAGAAACGCTCGAGGAAGCCGTGGAGAGGGAGATCAGGGAGGAGACGTCATTAACGGTCGATAAAGTAAAGCAATTCCATGTCTATTCCGATCCCTCCCGTGACCCGCGGGGACATACAGTATCAGTAGTGTTTACAGGTGAGGGTATAGGCGTACCCGAGGCGATGTCCGATGCCGAAAATATACGGATATTTTCGATAGAAGAGCTGCCTCGACAACTTGCGTTTGACCATAGTCGAATATTGGATGATTATTTTAAGGAGTTCACATTTGATGATTGATCTTCACGGCAAAGTCATGATAGTTACGGGAGGTTCAAGAGGTATTGGAGCCGCCACCTGTAAATTAGCTGCTGAGCATGGGTCAAAAGTGCTTGTGAACTTTGTAAACGATTCAAAGTCAGCCGATAAGATCGTGGATGAGATAGCGCATGCGGGGGGTCAGGCTATGGCGGTACAAGCTGACGTAACCGATATGAGCTCCGTGCAGGAGATGGTTAACCGGGCACTCGAAGCTTGGGACGGAATTGACATATTAGTAAACAGCGCCGCGATATGGAAGATGGCGCCGATTGACCGTATGTCGGACAGCGATGCTGAAGAAACCATGTCGCTTAATTTCGGAGGAGTGCTGAACTGCATCAGGGCGGTAATACCTACCATGAAGAGACAAAAGAAAGGGAGCATCATAAACATATCCTCAACAGCGGCACAAAGGGGAGAAGCATTCCATTCGCATTATGCGGCAAGTAAGGGGGCGGTAAACTCGCTGACGAAATCGCTTGCTTCCGAACTCGGTCCCGACGGGATAAGGGTCAACTCGGTTTGCCCCGGTTGGACTTATACAGATATGACGTCAGAGGCGCTCGGCGGGGGCAAAGACACTATTATATCGGAGACGATACCTCTAAGGCGAATCGGCGAACCGGAAGAACCTGCGTCAGCCGTGGTGTTCCTCGCGTCCGATGCTTCTTCATATATTACGGGAATCTCTCTAAACGTAAACGGCGGATCAGTCCTCACCGGTTAGACAGACCTTGTTTCTTCCGGTCTCTTTCGCTTGATATAATGCTAAATCAGCGCTGTGAACGAATTCGTCCGGAGTTAACAGGTCTTTTGTTTGTTCTGATACACCTATGCTGATCGTAAGATTACCGTTCGGTTGGTTTTTCTGATTTTCGAATTCCTCTTTCTCGATCGTGTTCCTGATTTTTTCCGCGACCAGCTTAGCGTTTTGCAGCGGTGTCTCAGGAAGCAATATTGCAAACTCCTCTCCACCGTACCGGGTAACAAAATCACTCCGCCTAACGGTATTTCTGAATATAGACGCCACGCTTTTGAGGATCGTATCGCCTGCAACATGTCCGTTCGTGTCATTATAATGTTTAAAGTGATCAATATCGATCATCAAAAGGGTTAAAGGATTCTGATATCTCCGTGACCTTTCCATTTCTTTGGAGAGTTGATTCATAAAGAATCTGTGATTATACAGCTCCGTCATGCCGTCGGTGATGGCTTCCTTATGAATTTTTTTGTGGGATATGAGTTGCTTAAAGCCTATTGAAACCGCAGCAGCGATCTCATCGAAATACCGGCGGTTTAAATTCGCAATTATCTTTGTCTCCGGGAATAATAAGATAAGAGAACCTCTCACTTTTTCCGGACCGTAAAGTGGATAGAGAATGCCGTTCGTAACGTGCAACTTAGAAAGATTATCCGGTTCTAAAAATGGAGAAGCCTTATCATCTAAGTTGAATAGTATGTGATCCTGCTCTACGAGCGTGTCGAGGTAATTACGCGTGGGAAAGTCGAGTTCGGATAACTGCTCACCGATGAACAATTCAAAACCCTCCCAAAACAATACAGTATTGACTTCCTCTGTCTCTAAGTCTTCAGATTGAATGAATCCTACCGGCGCTTCCGTTAATTCTATCAGTTTCTTACCTACCTCATGGAGAAATTCCTCTTCCACAAATCTTCCGGAGATGTTGTTTAAAAATTTCAGCAGAGAAGATAATTCGAATACCCTCTGATCGGATACGACCCGCGAGCTGTCGAGTTTGGAAATAACGTCAAACACAACCCGCTCACTGGCAAGCACGGTGTGTTCGGGGTTGTGGATACTGATCTCCGATTTAGGTATTCCGATAAGTTTTGAAATCTCTTCCCAGAACATGTTCATGACCAACGGAGATTCGGTTATGGTAGTTTTAGTGGTAGGATTAAGAATGTTGACCGATTCCTCCGTAATGGAGGAGAGTACGGCATAATTAAGCTGCGGACTTGAAATAAACAGAAAAGAGAGGTTCTTGAGGCTGCTCAATTTCGAGCTATTTATTTGTTTAATCTTATCATTGCCAGACAGGTCCAAGTTACCATTGAGTAATAAGATTGTCTGAAATTGTGTTTTTTCTATGAAGGGTAATACTTCCTGATCTCCAACATCGAACTCAAAACTCTTAAACAAAATATAACCTTCTTCTCCGTTTGCAGGAATACCCTCAAGAATCGTTTTATAAAAATCCGAGACAGTATTCTTGGATAAGCTGATTTCGAGAACCTGGCTTTTGAATTCGTCGGATAGTTCAAAATTGAAAGCACCCATTCAGATTACCTCGCCGCGTCTTTCGGACGGGATATATAACCTTTCATTACGCTGGTGACGAGCATGTACTTAATTGCGAGAAAAGTCAGCCGTTCCGGTACAAGTTTGTATATTGATTTTATCATGTTGAAAAATATCGGGTTTAGAGCGGTAATCATCAACGCTTTTCTAATAAAAGGATTATCAAGCAACCGGGTATGAAATTCCCGAGCGAGATCAGGATGTTTTGCCACAATGTAGGGAACGACATTAGCGCCGAATTTCTCAAGGAGATCGAACGTGTCCTCAAGCGTCCTGTGTTGATGATGAGTTGCTCTCGCTTCGGGATTATATCGTAAATTAATGTCCGCTTCTTGCTCAATCCGCACAACCAGCTCGAGCTCCTCTCCTCCCCATAAGTTTATTTTTTCGTCGAATCCTCCAACACGGGTTAATAGTTCTTTTCTGATCGAAGTGTTCCAGAATACAAAATGACTGTGGCTTAGCTGTTGATTTACGCCGAATTTTTTCGCACCGCGTTTTGGTCTGTCGAGGTATCTGATGAACAAATCCCTGTTTTCAGGCCTATGTTGCACATACCCCACGCTTCCGTCCCAATCTAAATGTTCGATAGGTTTGATGTGCTTTTCTACCCAATCATGTTCAACGACCATGTCACCGTCGATGAACAGAGTGATTTCGCTCTCGGCGGCTTTGATCCCGCAATTTCTTGCCGAGCCGATCCCGAGATTCTTTTCCTGTTTAATGAGCCTGAAGTTGCCTTCAAATTTAATTGATTCCAAATATTCACGAGTGCCGTCGGATGAGGTTCCGTCAACTGCAATCACCTCATATTCAGAGGAGTTCATAGATTGATTTTCAAGTGACCGAATCAGACCTTCGATGGTGTTAATATTGTTATAAGCCGGAATTATGACGCTCGCACGGAGCATATCAGTAATTTTCGGCCGGGCTCTCCTTAAACCACCAAAAGCCGTGAGTTAAAATATAGAGGTTGTCCTCTTTATTTATATGCCGGCACATACATCCCTCTCTCCAATGCGCCGAACTGTCGGAAATGTATTTATGATTTTTCATGAACTTATCTTCGTAAGCCTCGTACTCTATCCCGGGCGGCAGTGGTCTTTTCTCATCCGATTTCATCGAACGTGAAGGCTCGTGATAGCTCATGCCTGTAATCTCGATTCCAAGGATCGATTCGAGGAGGGATTTGGAATTGGTAAATATCTCTTCTTCCCGGGAGCTGAGCTCCGGGTGGCAGTGGAGTTCATAGTGGAACCCTATTTCATGCCCCATTTTTATTATTTCGTGAAGAGACGTGTAGGAGTCGTAAGATAATAAATTGTAGTTCTTAGCGTGAAGCCGCACAAAATAGGTGGAGTTTATGCCGAGCTCTCCCTCAATTTCAGCGAGATAGTGCATAGCGGGTAACGAGAGGTCTTCGTCATGCCGCATCACAATCGTCTTCTCTTTATTTCGTTTTACTTCTACATCATTCATTTTGAGAAATTCATAACCGTTTTCGAGGGCATTTTGAAGGCACGCTTTGTAATGCGCATGAGAAAAATTGCAATTATCCCAATCAGACTTATTCATTTTAATTTCCGTCCATTATGAGCGACAGGCTTTCATCGCCACGGTT
>JADFGO010000069.1 GCA_022567655.1 Candidatus Neomarinimicrobiota bacterium | reverse complement strand
TTATGAAAAGTGTCTCTAAAGAATCACACCCAAACTGTCCACTTTCATCTGACGCCGAACAATTGATAAGGCTTTTACTAGTACTCCCGGTAGGAATCGAACCTACAACCAACGGATTAAGAGTCCGCTGCTCTGCCAGTTGAGCTACGGGAGCGTTATTCAGGCAAAAATAAATAGGCTTTATCGCCTTGTCAACCTGTTTATTCAGGCTTCTACTTCATACGGATGAGGTAAATGAAAGTTATCATACACCGTTTCGGCGACGTAATGCGAACCGAAGATGAGAAGCAAACTCTTTTCGTTCAGTTCCGCCGAGCCCCGCTTTATGGCTTCCTCAAATCCCGGTAGAGATTTTGTATCTATTCCCAGAGCTTTTCCGCTGTCTGCAAGAGTCTCGGAAGATACGGAATCGTGACCGGGTATCTCAGCGCAGACGAGAAATTCGACCCGGCGTACAAGTTCATTTAATATTCCCTCATAGTCTTTTCCCTTAAGTAAAGCGAGGAGTCCTGTTATTTTCCTATCCGGATAATGCAGCTGGACCGATTCGATCAGGCTCTTTACCGCTGAAGGGTTATGCGCCACATCGTAAATCACCGATGGTTCCTCCGACACTATTTCCATTCTGCCTCTGAAAGAAACTTTACCGAATCCTCTTTTTATCTGCTCATCGGAGATTGAAATGTCCGGGATCGTATCAATAACAGCCAGAGAAGTTTGAATGTTTTCACGCTGATGGACACCCATCAACGGTACGGACAAGTCCGTTATCGATCTATCCTTAAACTGTGCTTCAACTTTTACATCTCCTTCCCCGTAAACAATATCCGGTATTGAGCAGAGGTCCGAGGCTTTTTTATATTCGCTTTTAGATTTTCTCGCGAATTCATCGAATATATTGAATACGGTTCGAGAATTATTTCCTACGATACACGGTATCCCCCGCCGCATTACGTGTACTTTTTCCGCCGCAATCTCTTCCACGGTTTCACCAAGATATTTAGTATGATCGAGATCGATGGAAGTAATCGCTGAGACAACAGGTTCCACGAGCATGGTAGTGTCCAATCTGGCTCCCAATCCCGCTTCCGCCACAACTATATCTACTTCCATGTCCGCGAAATATTTCAGCGCTATCACGGTCGTTGCTTCAAAAAACGAAGCGCCGTTCTTATCTACAGAATCTTTCAGATAATCCGCGTATTCCATGATTACCTCGTCTTCTATCGGCGTCCCGTTCACTCTTATCCTCTCATTGAAATTCACGAGATGCGGCGATGTGTACAATCCGGTTTTTAAACCCTTTTCACGCAGAGCGGATTCAATAAGCGCTGCCGTAGTACCCTTCCCGTTCGTTCCGGCTATATGTACCGCCGGATAATGCTTCTGTGGGTTTCCGACTTTCGCCGCTAATAACTTTGGGACTTCAAGCCCGAGATGAATTCCGAAAGTTCTAAGGCCGAACAGATAATAGAGAGTTTTATCGTATTCAGACGTACGCAATTGGGTGTGAATTTCGTGCTATATCTTTAAACCGGATTCTAACAGTTCGAGCGGGACCAACTCCACATCAGGCAGCTCCTTACCTAAAAATCGTTCAGCTGTCTCTTTAAACTTATATGGAAGATCGGAAACGAAAAATTCGTGCTCGGTTTCCTTCTGATCGGCCGGAGATTCCAAATTATTTTCTTTTAGAATCCGGCTCAGTTCAGCAGCGGTCGCTACCGCGGAATCTATAAGATTAACCCCGTCTCCAACCACTTCCTGAAGCACCGGTTTTAACACCGGATAATGTGTGCATCCGAGAATAAGAGTATCGATCCCTTTTTCGATCAATACCGAAAGATACTCTTCAGCGATTTTTTTAGTTACCTGCTTATCCTGCCAGCCTTCTTCCACGAGAGGAACAAAAAGCGGGCAGGCAACCGATTCTACTTTTATCGATGGGTCAACCGCATGCACTGCCTCTGTATATGCGCCGGAGGCAACCGTTCCATAAGTTCCTATGACTCCGACGATCCCCTTTTTCGTGGATTCCGCAGCCGTCCGGGCACCCGGTTCTATCACTCCGATAACCGGAATATCGAATTCACTTCGCAGCAGGTCTATAGACTCCGCCGAGGCAGTATTGCACGCCACTACAATCGATTTTACGCTCTTCCCATCAAGAAACAACGCATCCTGCATCGAAAACTCACGTACTACATTCGGACTCTTCGACCCGTACGGTACCCTCGCCGTATCACCGAAATAGACGATCTTCTCGCCCGGCAGCAATTTGGTGACTTCGCGTACAACCGTTAATCCCCCTATACCTGAATCGAAAATTCCTATCGGACTGTCGTTCAACCTGACCTGCTGTTTGCTGAAATTATTAGTTGCTCGTATTTTCTTTTAAACTTCCGAATACCCTCGTAAATCGCTTCCGCTATTTTCTGCCGATGTTTGGAAGATTTCAAGTTTTTTTCCTCTTTCCGGTTAGAGATAAATCCCGCCTCAATGTATGCATGCGGCATAGAAGCTCCTACCAAAACGTAAAATCCGGCTTGTTTCACTCCTCTGCTCGGCGAGGAGATCTTTTTCTGTAATTCTTTGACGAGAATACCGGCAAAATCTTCCGATTCATGCATGAAAGCGGCTTGAGCGAGTGACGCCAATATCAGCTTTTCGTTCGCAAACTTTATATATCTTTCAGCGCTCTCCTTTTCTTCAAATCTCAGCACTGAATTTTCTCTTTCAGCCACTTTTATAGCGCTTTCAGTTTTGCCCGGTCTGAGAATATAAACTTCGAATCCGTTTACTTTCCGGTTTTTGGGAAAATCGTTCAGGTGAATACTGATAAATAATTTCCCTTCGTTCCTGTTAGCTATCTTTCCCCTCTCTTCGAGCGACACAAAAACGTCTTCATCGCGGGTGTATACGACGTTCACTCCTAGTTTTTTTTCGAGGAGCCTGCCTATTCTCTTCACAATGTCGAGAGCTATATCTTTTTCTTTTAATCCTGTCGGGCCGATTGAGCCGGGATCTTTTCCACCGTGTCCCGCATCAAGAACTATGGCGTCTATAAGCCATCTTTCGCTGTCTTTCAGCAAGTCCTCTTCGACCTGCTTTCTGCTGATTCTTTCGGGTGTACGCAGGGATATTACTATCTGGTGCGGGTCTGTCGTCTGGTATATTTCCGGATTCTCGACCTCTCCGGACAACTTGAATGAAATCTGCGCGGCTTCTTCCATCTGGACTGGAATAACCTTTTGAACAACGCCTGCAGGCTTGGTTCGGGCAATCGCAATTGAATCGGTGACTCCGTTAACAACCGTCAGATAGAGCCAACCCAGATCGCGATTTATCCATGCCCGGTACGAATCAAGCGGAAATTCACGCGTTGTTGCGAGCTTGATAAGCGTCCCGTTCGCCTTCTTCTGAATACTCACACCGGTTATATTTTCGATAGCTGTTTTAATTTTAAGGACGTTTGATATTTCATCAAATTCAATCTTTTCGGACATCACTCCGTCCAGGATTTCCATTAACGGAATCAACGGAACATATATATCATTTTCAGAGGGTAACGCAGGAACAGGGAAATGTAAAATTTTATCTGATTCATGATCACCGCTCAGACTTTCAAGCAGCGCAAACGAACTATACGCCGAGAGTTTTAGGCGCCACTTCTTGAACTTAATGTCCATTTTGTTTTTAGAATCTGAATAAAAAGTACGCGCTTCGAGGAGATTAGCGATTCCGATCGCGCTTACGAAGGAAATGTTTCCTTTTTCTATAGTTCGGAGACTCTCGATTCTTCCAGCGTCATTTGAAAAAACTACTTTAATTTCAGAAGCGTAAGGTGAGCCTGATAGGAGCATCAGAATCAGTATAGAACGGGGCAGTCGTTTAAATAGAAATATCAATCTGGATTCCTATCCTTGATTCAGAAGTCTCATTTGTTCCCTGTCGCCTTAAATATCTCTCAAGTTTAATAGAGGTGGAAAAATAAGCGTTAAATTTTTCCCTTGCAAGAACCATAATCCGATATCCCCTGTGATACACCGGGATGTTTCTCAGCACTCCGGGAAGGTCTCTTTCGTAAACGTAAATTCTTGATGCAAATGATTCCGTATCGAAAATTGTCGCTGACAAATTGATATCCCTTCTCTTATTCATGTTTATGTCTGCGTTAGCCGTTAGAGCATAACCTCTTTCATTCACCGAATTCACTTTTGACGAAGCCATGTCGAATCTCCAACCGAGAGAAAATCCCGGTGACAGTGCAAACCGGAACTTCAAACGGGTTCTCGATCTCTCTTTCTCGGTGAGCAGGCGCCTTTCAATTTCATATTTATCCTCAACGACTTCATTCTTTCCGGAGTTAGAACCCCAAAACCTCAGACTCGCCGAATGCCGCACGAATATTCGCCGACTCAGTTCTATGCCGTAATCTTCTGTTCTGCTCGGCGATAATGCTGTTGAAGTGATCCAATGTTTTTTATATAAATCCCTGTATCCTGAAAGAGTGGTGTTCGCTCCGAGTTTTAACCTTACCGCCGTATAAACACCCCTCTCGTTATCTGCTCCGCCAAATGGGTTTCCTCTCACACCGATGAACCCGTCGTCATAATCACGGAAGACGATACCGATAGAAAACTGTTCATATTCAGCCCTCATTCCATGAACTTGAGCCGATTTCTCATTTCCCGTGTTTGCCATTTCACCAAAAAGAGATATCTCCTTAAATTCGATCTCGTAATCAGCGCTGTAAACTCTGTTTTTCGTTCCCGAAAAATTATTGATTTTTTCCGGTTTATCTTCGGGGTTGACGGGTATATCAAATGACACCGACGCCAGATTGGCGCCTATTCGTATATATTCACTGTTCCAGCTGTTCCTGATTCCGAAAACTTTTTCATTAACGAGATTCTTACCTTCCAATTCTCCATCCGTCCTATGCAAACCGCTTTCCCGAAAGTTCAAAACCTCTCCTGAATCTGAGAGGGCAGCGTCTTTGTCTCTAATAGAGGCGAACAATAATATGTCCATATCACCGAACTGCCAAATACCGGCTGCACCCCTTAAACTTCTCGATTCCACCGCGGACCTGTATGGTATAATGCCTCTTGCCTTTCTTCTTGTAGAAAGCATCGGGGCTCCGTTTCTCCTGATCGGCCCGTTCTGCCAGAATACGAGACCCTGCCCGGCTTCTATAGAGTAATCACCCAGGATTCTCGAGTAGCTTCCATCACTCCTTCTATCAGCCAGATAAAATGAAAAATAATCATTGAAATCTTCCTCTCCCGGGTCTCTCTCCATAGTCATTCCCCCCGTAATCCCTCCCTTCAAAACAAAACTGCCCCTCGTATAAACCTTAAAGGGAGAATCGGGAAAGTCATTTTCGGGTGACTTGCGAATCGTGCGGCTCCTCAGGATATACCTGTCCGATCCGGCGTTGCTGCGATCCAAAGCCGACATCCTTATCAACAACGCTTCCTGTTCTTTCCCGAGACTCAGAGCATGTATATCTTTAACGCTTTGAAAGGTCTTTCCGCTTTGCTTGTACTTTTTTATCGCTATCAGAGTTGCAGGTTCGATCAAGGGATTATTGCGCAACCCCTTTAGAGACTCATCACTCAAGTTCAGCGGAAAAGTGCTCAGAACTTCTAAGTAATCGATTAAATCCGTAGTTCCGTCCAGCTCGACATCGAGTTCGATATATTTTTCATAATCAACCACTTGCGCTGTTGCCAACGAAAACCAGAAAGGAATGCAAATCACTGTCCAGCGGTACACTGTTACGCTCAAAACAGGTAGCCGAATGATAAGCTCTGGCTCAGATCGAGGTATTGATGCGTAACGGCGGAAAAGTTTATATCAGCACCGTTCATACTCAGACCGAACCCCATGGAAAAGCTCGATGGATTATTCGATAATCCGAATCGTAAATATTGACCCTTAATGAGTTCCAATTCAGCGCCTAATCGTATTGTCTTATCGAAATCTCTTTCCTTCTGCAATTCACCGACCAGTACGACACTATTGTGAGGTGAATAGGAAAAGCCGATTTTAATGTTCGGAGAGACAGGTTCTTCATTAGACATAACTTTTGGAGAATTTATGTTCTTCGCAACCAGAGCGAAATTAAGACTCTCTGTCATTTTTATCAAAATACCGGCGTCCAATCCTATTACGCTTGCAGCTCCGTATCCCGTTATCGCAACTGACATGTAACGCAGCGCAATGCCCGCGGAAATCTGTTCGAGTATCTTTTTGGAGAATCCCGCTGTTATAAGTTTCTCCTCATAAGCCGAAAATCCGAATCTCGATATCCCGAACCCGAAACTCACCCTCCGGTTCGGTATTGCAACTGTCAGACCCGATTGTGCGAGCTCTTTAAGACCGAACGGACGCGCATATTGCACGTCAACCCGAACCCTCTCGACAAAGGAGAGGCTCGCAACGTTCCCAAAAAGAGCGGATTCTCCTGTTGACAGCACAGAATAAACTCCGCCCATAGCCAATGCCCTTGGCGGGATAAACCGTTCTTCGAAAGCCCCGCTTGCCCCGTTCACGGGAAAAATCCAAACAGGAAGGATCAGGAGTATAAACAATCCCGGATTGCTTATGATGGAGATAGCTTTATTCCTGTATCTCACAGCAGCAAAGAGCCGACCAGTTTTACAAATTTTGTATAATAAACCGCCCCCGCCAAGTTTTCAACCCTCTGAATCTTTCCCGTGACAGTGAATGTTCGGTTAATTCGCGGAGTGTATAATATCCGGAATACAGGACCAAAGCCTACTAATTCTTCACTTCTGATGCCTTTGTCTTCTATGCTCGTAAATCTTGATTCCGACCTTGTTGAACGTGACAACCCGATCGAAAGAAGAGATTTTTTAGAATGTCTGTAAACTATCTTTGCATCAATGGAAGTGATCCTTCTCTCTGCAACTCGCTGTTCAAGGAATTTCCCCCAGTTAAGTTTTCCGTCTTCTTCTAATTCAAATCTCGAGGAGAGTTGAAAATTCAGCCTTCTCCTCAGTTTTATATTTGTCGACTGGGTATAAATAAAATTCCTCAGTACCAGCGACCTGACAGGGAATATCCTGTCATCGTAATCATAGTCATAGTAATTAGCCAGCACACCGAATGATTGCTTGGTCTGCAGCCGTGGAGATAATTTGGCGGTTACATCGGAAGAGATTAAAAATACTCTGTTCCAGTGATTATCCGCGCTCCGTTCTCCGAACAGATATACGATATGATCGATATTTACCGAACTCTTTATGCTGAATCGGAAATCATTTGTAAACTCGTGGGAATATCCCGATTCAATTAGAACTCTCAACTCATCCCTGTCATCAAAATTGTTCGTATCGGGTGTATCGTATCTCATGCGGCTGGACGATATTCGAAATCCCAACGAATCCCTGTCGCTGGGATAGATGTTGAGTAGAGAAGAGAGAGTCAGCAAGTCTGCTTCGTTGTCGGGCGATAAGAGGGGAACGTTAGTTCCCGGATCTGCTGTTGTTATCGTATATTTTTGTAATGAGCTTCTGAACCCTGCATTTAACCTTACGTCATAATTGGTTTTGTTCAATGAGAGCGTAACAAGATTTTCCGTTGATTCATCTCTGCGCCTCCTCTTTACGTCACCGACCTCTTTCCTTGGTGATTGAATCGTAGTTTCTCGAAAATTTACTCTGATCGACCACCTCATTTTTATATCATCCGATAACCTATAGCGCAGGTAGTTACCGAATCTGTTGGAGCTTTCAGTTCTTGTTTCTATATCTCCGCTTTCGCTGATGTAATAATCCTGCCTTTTATCTCTCAAATTGGCGAAGAACGAATCGGTGGTTGCCTCGTAAAATTTTCGGGAATACTTCAGATTCACCCTTCTCATTTCGTTTTCACGGGCTTGAAGTCTCTCACCGTAAATAGCTGCGTTTACCTCTCCGTTCCAGCTTTTAGAATTCAGCCTTCGGCTTCGGAGTGTAGACGCGAATCTATATCCGGTGTCGCTTTGTTCCCTTCTCGAATCCCATATCGGTCCACCCATGAATTGCATAGTTGTTAATTTCAGCGGTTTGTTCTTTACCCCTAATTGGAAATAATTGGTCTGTGAGTCGTTAAAAAGGCCCGTATGCCGATCCTTAAACACACTTGAATATGCGTTTGCCGACATCATCAGCGATCTCGACACGGGGAGCTCAAATTCTATCTTTATTTTTTGATCATCTTTCCAGCGAGGCTCCCCTCTTGAGAATTCAAGACGGGTTGTTTCAATATATTCCGTGAATTTATATATGCCGGACCCGAACCGTCCCTTCCGGCTGACTCCTAATTTCCAGACACTGGTGTTATTCCTCAGTGAATAAGATATTGAATTTGAATCGGGTATGCTCAGTGCAAAACCGCCGGGTGATTGAGTTTGCGCATATAGAGATTGTGAGAATAGGCTGATAACAGCAAATCGAACTATTAAACCCGCACCTTTTGATTTGAAGTAAATCTTTTTACTCCTGCTTTTTATCTTCCTCCTCAGGGATGATCTTATAAACCTTCTCTCCTTCTTTTGCCATACCGTATTTTTCCCGGGCAAGCTTTTCTAAGTATTCGGGTGCGTATTTAAGCTTTTCAATCTCATTCCTCAGGCGCACCTCTTCAGCTTTTAATGAATCGAGTTCGGTTTCGATTCGCTCTCTTTCCATTGCGTATTTATACCATGGGACCAGCCCTCTGTTGTTGAACAGGAATGCGCCGAGAATGAAAACAGCCACTACGAGAAGAAAAACCTTTTTAAGAGCGCCGAATACTCTGCCGATATCGAGCCTTGATGTCCCGCTTTTGTTCAAAATTCTCGATCCTCCCGAAGCAATTTGAATCTTCCTATGTTAATTCTTGACAGCTGCAAGTCCTATGAATTTAGCGTCGCTGCCCAATTCGCTCTCGATCCGGAGAAGCCTGTTATACTTGGCTATCCTATCCGATCGTGAGGCTGAGCCTGTTTTTATCTGCCCGGAACCGGTAG
Organism: Candidatus Neomarinimicrobiota bacterium; assembly: GCA_022567655.1. NCBI lineage: Bacteria > Pseudomonadati > Fidelibacterota > Fidelibacterota bacterium. Next base: position 2,099 of record JADFGO010000069.1, on the reverse strand, counting down.
CAACGGCCAGATCAGCTATCATCGTATCTTCGGTCTCACCGGAACGATGTGAAATCAGATAGGTAAATCCATTCTTTTTCGCCATCTCGATAGTCTCGAGTGTCTCCGTAACAGTCCCTATCTGATTGAGTTTTATCAGTATCGAATTGCACGATTTTTCTTCAATCGCACGGCTCAGCTTCTTTTTATTCGTTACAAGCAGATCATCACCGACGATTTGAATTTTATCCCCGAGTTTCTCGTTCAATGCTGCCCATCCGCTCCAGTCGTTCTCCTGTAATCCGTCTTCCAATGAAATTATAGGATATTTTTCCGTTAAGTCTTCGTAATAATCAATCAGCTCGTCTGTACCCAATTTTCTTTCTTCTGATTCAAGTTTATATTTCCCTTCGCCCGCATCATAAAAGGAAGTTGCCGCAGAGTCGATGGCAAGAAAAAGGTTTTTTCCTACTCCGTGCCCCGTTTTTTCCGCCGCCTCGAGAATGATCTCTATCGCCTCCTCATTCGACTTCAGGTTTGGAGCAAATCCACCTTCATCGCCGACGGACGTAGCGAGACCCTTAGAAGATAGTTCTTTTTTGAGGAGATGGAACGTTTCCACTCCCATCCTTAACGCCTCGGAAAATGATTCTGCTCCCGCCGGATATATCATAAATTCCTGAATATCGACGTTGTTGTCCGCATGCTGCCCGCCGTTGAGAATGTTCATCATCGGAACAGGGAGAACAAATTCTCCGTCATCCCCTAAGTATCTGTAAAGGGGAAGATTCTCTGCGACGGCAGCAGCCTTGCACACCGCCATCGATACGCCTAAAATGCTGTTGGCGCCGAGTTTACTCTTATTCTCCGTCCCGTCGAGTTCTATCATCTTGCGGTCGACAGCTTTTTGATCGAGAGCATCCGATCCTATTATTTCCGGGGCTATTATATTATTCACATTATCGACGGCGGAGAGAACTCCCTTCCCAAAATATCTTGCGGGATCGTTATCCCTGAGCTCTAAAGCTTCGTGTTCCCCGGTAGATGCGCCCGACGGCACCATTGATATACCGCTTGCTCCGTTTTCCAGGACCACTTCGACAGAGAGTGTGGGATTTCCCCTCGAATCCAACACTTCAAGGGCAGTGACGTCTTTTATGCGTGTCAAATAATTAAATCCCACTAAGTAGGTTATTAAAATATGTCCACGATGAATATATACCTGAGTGGTTAGAGAGTCAATCGAAGCACTTAAGTGACACATCAATCAATATGCCTCCAAAGTGCTTGACATTAGGAATCTACGCAGTAGATTTGGATGATATTCAGCCGCGTAAAATCAAAGGATAATAATCATGGAGAGAAGAACTTTTTTCGTAAAAGCCGGCGCGTTGTTCTCTATGCCGCTGATAATAACCGAAATAGGATGCAGCGATCCTTCTGGTGATTCATATGGCGATTCAGGGAATAACGGCGGTTCAAGCACATTCCAGGTACCTTCGTCAGAAGCATCTTCGCAATACGGACCGAGTCACACGCATACCGTTACTATATCACTGACAAATGTCAACGACCCGCCTTCCAATGACATTACGCTTACCACGTCCGCTTCAGGCCACACCCATCAGATCGTATTGACTCAGACAGATTATGAGAACTTGGCAGCGGGCAAAACTATCATAAAAACTTCTACCCCGGATAATACGGGACACAGCCACACTTTCAGTATTAAGGTTCCTTAAGATAATCTTTGCTGATATTCACCGGAAAGAAAAGGGCAGATAGAATCTGCTCTTTTTCTCATATTTGAATCGGGTGACACAAATATTAATATCAACTGTCATTCTGAGTCCGACTGAGATTCCTCCGTCGTCCGCCAGCTGGCGGACTCCTCGGAATGACAACGGCTTTCTATAGGAGTGCTTCCGGCGGCTGCCGGATGCCGCATCAACACAGTTGATGTTCCGAGGGCCACGAAGAACTCCGTTGGAGCACTCCGATAACTCACTGTTGATGTATTCCAAAGCGTCCTTACTCTCAAATCGTGAAAGTCTCCTGTTTCATGTGAGTTGGATCGCATTCTCAGTTGAAGATTTTTCTTTGAAGCTTTCATCATAAAA
>JADFGO010000068.1 GCA_022567655.1 Candidatus Neomarinimicrobiota bacterium | reverse complement strand
ACTATGGATGTCAATCCGATAACCACTTCTTTCACCTGACTTCGAAGTTGTGAGATTTGTACGTCGGTCCTGTTAATATTCGATTTCGCACTGTTGTTTCCCAATGGAACACTGAACTGAAGCGCTACCAATGCGTCTGTCTTTTCCAATCCAAAACTTCCACCCAAACCCTCGTCCAATTCTTTTTTACTTATTTGAGCGACCAAGCCTAAATTCGGTTTAGCGGTCTCTTTGAACCCCCTTCGGGCGAGATTTAACTGTCCAATACGAATATTAAGAATTCTAACAATTCGTGAGTCTGACTCAATTTTTGCGCTGACTTCATCCAAAGGCGGAAGAGGTTCCGTAATGTAAAGTTCATACTTGGGGGTTATGTTATCGTAATCATTTTGTTGAGTAAGGACAGCCAACTCGGCTTTCAGTCCCTTTAACCGTGATTCAGTCAGGAACAAGTTCTGCTCCGCGATCCGGACAGCGTCGCCCGCACGGATTAGATCGACCTTTTCAACAAGATTGGCTTTTCTTTTACGCTCGGTTCGTTCGAGCTCGGTTCTGCTTAGGTTGAGGCGCTCTTCAATTATATTCCGTTGTTCGACAAGGAATACCCAGTTAAGAAATTTACTTGCGGATTCTGTAAGAAAGTTTTCCTCATTTTCAAGAGCATTGATCTCTGAGGCGTCAATATCGAATTGCATGAGATTATATTGCAACCTGTCGAGGAAGCCTTTTCGATTTTTCATAAGAGGGTGGATGTAAGTAAGAGCTACTTCGCTTTGATACCAGTCGGTGGGGAAAGCTGCAAATTCTGGTAAATCCGGTAGGGTAAATTTCAGGCTTGTTGTAGTAAGAGTTGTTGATAATCGCCCACCCGTACGCCAAAATATTTTCTCTATGCCACCGTTAAAGGAACCGCCGATCGTCTTATCGGGACCGGAAAAATTTATGACAGGCTCTTTGGAAAAGTAGCCGATAGAAGTAGCAAAGTTCCAGTCTTGAACTCCCGCTAAACTTTTTTGCTCTGTTCGAAATATTTCAGAGGTCAGTTTTTCTTTTTCGAACAATGGGTGTTTTTCTTTCAGCTGGTTTAGAAACTCTTGTAACCCGATAGATTGAGCCTGAAGTTCATCTGAAGCTACCGTACTTTCCTGTCCGTAAGCTACCGTCACTCCAACCATAATCAGAAGTGCAACAGCAACGAGTCTATTGTGAAACTTGGAAACATTTCGCTTATATTTCATTTCATTACTCCGTTGAGTCGTTAATTTAAGAACGATTTCAAAAGATAGGTTTAGCGGTAATTTTAGTCAATTACATTGTGTGGCAGTCAGTCCGTCAGCTGACTGATTCGTCAAGACGAAGATCACGGTCTTGCTCAAATAAATTGTGTCGAACGCCGTAGGGGACGCAGATCTGCGTCCCTTACATCCCAAAGAACGAGAAGGGTCAGGAGATTGTTTTCCTTCTGCGTTCGAGAACAGTCAGCCACCAGGTTAGTCCTATTCCGATAGGGGCAATGAGACCGAGGAATATGAATACATCGCCTATCGAACTTCGTTCGGCAATATAACCGCAGATGGTCGGAGCGAACGAACCCAAGCCGAATCCGATTGCTATATTCAAACCATATCCCTTTCCTCTGCTTTTCATGGAGATATATGTCGCTAACAGCGTGTTACCGGCCGGTTGTCCGGCAAATATGAAGATCGTCATCACGAACGCCGATAAAATCAGGGGATATTGACTGAAAGTTCCCATAAGGAGCAAGGCGGGCGTTATGAACAACCAGAGAACTATAAGGACACGGGTCAGCGAATACTTTTCGGCTGCGCGTCCGCCAAGCCATTGACCAAGCATCCCTACAAATAGCGCTGCTGCTGTAACGCTGCCTCCGATCACTATAGGGTCGACACTTTCCCACAGAGTCACTCCGTAGGAGAAAAGATACGGCATAAAAGTCAACGCCCCACGATAGATGAATCCGAACACTACCGAGGTTAGGAAAAATATTATTACTTCCGGGAAAAGTGTTTCCGGCTCATTCTGGTTGGCGCTGTTATCACTCATTTTCTTTTTTGTGACCGGAAAAATGATAAAATATATAGCCGCTATAACGGATATTATGCCAAAGAAAAAATATGCGTCCCGCCAATCGCCTGTGCTGGAAAGCATACCGGCAATTAGAGGTGCTCCGGCAAGCCCGATATTTCCGAAAATCCCATGATATCCGAGAGCTCTGGGCGTGTTCCTGATTTTCATTGAAATCAGCGCAAGACCGGCTGGATGATATAATCCCGTAAATCCTCCGAGAAATAGAAGTCCCATAGCGAGAACTGAATAGCTGTGCGATAATCCGATCACAACGGCAGCTGCTCCGGACCCGACAAGGCATATCAACACGAGTCCCCGTGAACCGAATCGGTCGGTCAGCCATCCTGCGGGGATAGCGCCGAGTCCGAACATCAGGTAGGAGATCGTACCGAGAAAACCTGCTTCGGTGACGCTTAAATCAAATTCCTTCATTATCGGCAGAAGAACAGCCGGATATATCAGCATAAAGGCGTGAACAAGAGAATGCGCCGTAGAGGCAAATCCCAGCGTCTTTATCTCTTCTTTATTTAGCTTTTTATCTTCCAAGCTGCGGTTACTCTGAATATTATCGGATGAAATATAAATCGCCGCCCTGAACTCATTATCAAAAGCGGCAAGTAAAAATCAAGATGAGCTTGCGTTCAGGACATCAGGAATCAGAAACTAATTATCCCTTTTTTCAGCGATGCGGGCCGCTCTACCGCGAAGTTTGCGCAGATAGGTGATCTTCGCTCTTCGGACCTTCCCGCTCTTAATCTTTTTTATTCCCATTATGCTTGGCGAATGCAGTGGGAATATTCGTTCTACTCCTACTCCGCCGGAGACCTTCCGAACGGTAAATGTTTTATTCAAACCTTCCCCTCGAATCTGAATCACGACGCCCTCAAATTTCTGAGTCCTCTCTTTTTCCCCTTCCCTGATCCTGACATCAACTTCGAGTGTATCTCCTGCTTTGAAATCAACAATATCATCTTTCATCTGAGATTTTCCGAATTCGCTGACCTTGTTCATATCAAAACTCTCCCAATTATAAATCAAATTAACTCTTATCACCACGCAGGAGATCGCTTCGTCTTTCTCTGGTTCTTTGCAATCTCATATCATCTTTCCAGCGCCTGATCTTTTCGTGATCGCCGGACAGGAGTATCTCCGGTACTTCCATGCCTCTGAAGTTTGCCGGTCTCGTATAGTGCGGTACGTCTAACAATGGGTGAGAAAAGGAATCCGTTTCGGCTGATTCAGGATCGTTTATCGCGCCATCCAACAACCTGACGATCGAATCTATGATTACAAGCGCCGGTATCTCTCCCCCAGAAAGCACATAATCCCCGATTGATATCTCATCGGTCACCAATGATTCGACGACTCTTTCATCAACACCCTTGTAGTGACCGCAAATAAATACAAGCTCCTTTTCCTTCGACAATTCTTTCGAAAGCTCCTGATCGAGCTTTACACCCGAAGGGGAAGGCAATATAACTTTTAGATTTGCATTAACGCCGGAAAATTCGCTTTCAAACGCCTCAAAAATAGGCTCCGCCAACATGACCATTCCCGGTCCACCGCTAAAGGGATAATCATCTATTTTTTTATGAGGGCCTTTTCCAAATTCCCTCAAATCTATCACGTTGTATTCGACAATACCGTTAGAACCCGCGCGCCCCAATATGCTTGTGCTGAGCGGTCCGGAGAGAATTTCCGGAAACGGTGTTATGATAGTTATTTTCATGCTTTCAGTCTATTAGCCCGTCAATCACGGCGATCATCACGCGCCCCGTGTTCACGTTCACTTCTCTTATATACTCGTGGACTGCCGGCACCAGAAACTCATTTTTGCCTCCCGATATGACGTACACGTCGTGTGCGGGATAATTGAGCACTTCACTTATTTTTCCGAGAATCGTGCCCTCTGTATCCACGACTTCCATACCGACAAGGTCCTCCGCGAAATACTCGTCTTCTCCCGGCTGATATGCTGCTTCTTCGGGAACCAGCAGTTTTGCGCCGCGCAAAGCTTCGGCGGTGTTCCTGTCGTCAATTCCATGCAGTTTAATGGTAAGTTTCGAGCCTTTCCAGGTTGTTTTTTCTATGGTATATAACGTTGAGGGAGAATCGTCGATCTTTAAATAGATGCTTTCGAGGTTCGCAAGATGCGCCGGGTGCGCTGTGAGCAAGCCAATCTTCAATTCTCCTTTTAATCCTTTGGCTCCCTGGACTGTGCCCACAAAGCCATGCTCGCTTGAAAAATCAATATTTTCCATTCCGTCTATCTTCTCTCCCATATCGGTTCGTTACTTTTTGCTGTCGTCCTATGACTCGGTTTTTTTCGGTTTAGCTTTTGCCGGTTTTTTCGCTGCCGGTTTCTTCTTCGGCTCTTTTTTTGCAGACTTGGAAGGCTTTTTCGGAGCCGCCTTTTTCAGTTTAGGTTCAGCCTTCTTTTTCGCCGGAGCTTTCTTCGCTACGGTTTCTTTCTTTTTCACAGGTTTAGCCGGTTTATCCTTGACTTCTTCTTCCGCTGCTGCTTCTGTCAGCTTTTCGGTCGTCTCAGCAGGTTCCTCCTCAATCGCTTCGTCAGTTTTTTTCTCTTCTTCCGGTTTTTCTTCCTCGGCAACTACAGCCGAATCCTCAGTTTTTTCAACTTGAGCTTCAGCCTCTTTTTCCTTCTCCGCCTCTTCTACCGGTTCTGCTTCTTTTGCTTCTTCAACCGATTCCCCGGTATCTTCCGGCGGCGTCTCCGGTTCTTCATCCTTAGATGTCTTATCTTCCGGTTCCTCCGGTTTTTCTTCCGTGACTTCCGCCTCTTCCGGTTTTTCTTCAGCTACTTCTTCTTTAACTTCTGCCTTTTCTGTTGCCGTTTCTTCAACATCCTCCGTCGTTTTTTCTTCCGCTTTCGGCTCCTCGGGTTCGCTCGCCTCGACCGTTTCAGCAGCCGGTTCATCCACAGCTGCAGCTTCGCTCTTCTCGGCGTCTACTTTCTCAGCTACTGCTTCCTGTTCCGCTTCAACGACAGCCTCGCTCGCTTCTGAAACCTCCTCCGGAACTTTTTCTTCTTCTTTAGCTTCTCCGGGTTCCGCTATAGCGGCTTCTTCCTCGACTTCAGCTTCTACGACTTCTTCTAATTTAGGTTCGCCGACCGCCTCTTCGGCTTCAACGGCTTTTGCCGTCATTTCCGCTTTCTTTTTCTTCTTCTTGGCGGATTTATCTGCCTTCCTTTGCTGCCGGAGATCATGGGACATCGCCCACTTCTGCATCTCTGCTTCTATTTCACTCTCGGACACACCTTTTTTGATCAACTCATATTTAAGAAGCAGTCCATGATTTTTCATTAGCGAGTGGAACGCTTCAGTCATTTCTGCTCCGGCGCCGATCCAGTAAAATACCCGTTCCTCGTTGATCACCGCCGTCGGCGGGTCGAGCCGTGGATTAAAGTGACCGAGCGTTTCTATGAATCTCCCGTCCCGTTTTGACTTAGCATCCGCCGCCACGAGGCGAAAATGGGTCTGCTTTTTCTTACCCGTTCTTCGAAATCGTAACCTTACCGCCAATTAAACCTCCTTCTGAAATTGTTACGCTGTAAAAACACCCGGTCCGGGAATACCCATGTTCTTAGGTAATTTTCCCGATCCGAACAGTTTCATCATTTTTTTCATCTGTGCAAATTGTTTCAGGACTTTGTTAACGTCATTCAACGATGTCCCGCTGCCCTTTGATATCCGCTTTCTCCTGCTGCCGTTTATGATACCCGGTCTTATCCTTTCATCCGCCGTCATCGAGAGAATTATAGCTTCGGTTTTGACTAACGCTCCCTCGTCTACGTCCAAATCTTTTACCTTATTTCCGATACCCGGTATCATCCCCACAATGTCACCGAGGGGACCCATTTTTTTGATGCTTCGAAGCTGACTTAAAAAGTCCTCTAAAGTGAACGTCTGACTCTTCAGTTTTTCTTCTATCTTCTTAGCGCTCTCCGTATCGACAACGGCTTGCGCCTTTTCAACCAATGAGACAACGTCCCCCATGCCGAGTATTCTTCCCGCCATGCGGTCCGGGTGGAAGAGTTCGAGAGCATCGAGAGACTCTCCGGTTCCTGCGTAAATTATCGGCTTTCCGGTCGCCGCGCGGATAGAGAGCGCAGCGCCGCCTCTGGCGTCACCGTCAAGTTTCGTCAGCACGACCCCGTCATAACCGACTTCATCAGCAAACACAGTCGCGGCGTTTACCGCATCCTGTCCGCTCATGCTGTCGGCTACAAACAGTGTTAACCCGGGTTGTACTTCATTTTTGATGAGTTTCAATTCCTGCATCATCTCTTCGTCAATTTGAAGTCTTCCCGCTGTATCAATAATTACGACGTCATTGCCCTTCTTTTTCGCTTCCTTCATAGCATCCCGGGAAAGTTTTACGGGACTCTGGCTCTCATTCGCATATACATCGATTTCGATCTGTGAACCGAGTTGGCTCAACTGCTCCACCGCGGCGGGTCTCTGAACGTCGGCGGCAACCAGCAGCGGATTTTTGCCCGATTGCTTCAGCCTGTTGGCGTATTTGGCTGCAAAAGTGGTTTTTCCGGAGCCCTGTAAACCGATTATGAGCGCTGCGTGCGGAGGGCTGCCTTCAAATACCGGTTCCTTTAAGTTCGTTCCCCCCATAAGGTTTATCAGCTCATCGTATATTATTTTCACGAACTGCTGACCGGGAGAGATAGACTTGACGACCTTCTCTCCGAGAGCCTTCCTTTTTATATTCTCCGTAAACTCCTTGGCTATCTTGTAGTTGACGTCGGCTTCAAGGAGGGTACGACGAACCGAACGCAGTGTTTCTTCCACGTTCTTATCCGATATCTTCCCTAATCCACGGAGCTTTCTCGATATTTCCGTAAACCGTGTGCTAAGTTGCTCAAACATATTCTATAACTCACTCATAGCCGGGTATTTTACCATACTCAATGATGTCTTGCAAGTCTTTTTATCCTCCGAATTTATCTTTTTGAGTAGGGTTCGAAATATTATATCAAAGCAGTATAACAGGTGCTCGTGATCATTTTATCAGTTCAAGGATCTCCTTGCTGTGATCTTTAGGTTTCACCTTTTCATAGATCATTTCAATTTTCCCTTCGGCGTCGATCACGTAGGTATTGCGGAATATGCCCATATACTTCCTGCCGTACATGCTCTTCTCCCCCCACGCTCCGTACTTCTCCGCCACCGAATGATCTTCATCAGAAAGGAGCGTGAAAGGGAGATCGAACTTTTCGGTAAACTTTTTGTGAGATTCCTCTCCGTCCCGGCTTACACCGAGAATCACAGCGTCTTTCTCCTGATAAAGATCATAGTCGTCTCTAAAATTGCACGCCTCGACCGTACATCCGGGCGTATCGTCTTTAGGATAGAAATAAAGGATCACTCTCTTTCCCTTCAATCCGGTGAGACTGACCTCTTCTCCATTCGTATTCTTCAGATTAAAATCCGGCGCTTTGTCTCCAATTTTAAGAGCCATCTATCTCCTCGCTTTCTATTTTAATATTATATCCTACTTCCTTGAACGCGCTCTCCCTTGCGGCGCATTTTATGCATATCCCGCATGCCTTTCCATGAACGGGAGCAATGCAAGAAAGAGTAAGCTGCAGAGGGAAACGCGCTCCCCTCTTTATTACGTCTTTCTTTCCCAAATTGAGCAGAGGCGCGTAAACCCGGACGTTACGGCGCAGTTCATTTGACAGCTCCTTTTCTATCTCAGCAAAAAAGTCCGGCTTCCCATCCTCAAAGGGATTATCCGCAGTCGTTCCGATGACTAAACTCAGCGGCGCTGAACCGTTTCCTATATTCGCCCCTTCGGTAAGGAGCATCTTGTTCCTGCCGGGAATTCTCAGTTCACTCGCATCTGACCCAGCTTTCGGATACCCGGCTCCGCCATAAGCCCAATGTTCGTTTAATGCGGACTGCTCCCTCCTCACAACGACCAGACTATTTGACAACCCGACCCGCAATGCTTCAAGGAAATTCTTTGCTGCGGATAATTCTTCTTCCTCCCAACGAGTCCCCGTAGAAATATAAACGGGAACCGGATCAAGATCAGATTCTGTCGTTTCCCCTATAAGCAGAGCGCTTTCTATCCCCCCGCTGAATAAAATCCGCAATTCTCCGTCAGCCTCAATTTCTTTCAGGTAATCTTGAGTCATGAAACAAAGCTGCGATAAATTAAGAGGTTATTTATCCGAGTTCAGCATTGAGAGGTATTCGGACCTTGTCTTTGAATCGGTCTTGAACTTTCCGAGCATCGAGTTGGTTATAGCTACCGTGTTCTGTTTTTCGACCCCTCTCATGACCGTACAGAGATGAGTCGCTTCGATGGTCACAGCAACTCCGAGCGGATTTACGGCGTCGTCAATGGCTGTTGCAATCTGCATGGTCAGCCTTTCCTGAACCTGCAGCCTGCGCGCGAATATTTCTACTATCCTCGGTATTTTACTCAAACCCACAATCTTTCCGTCGGGAATATACGCTACGTGGCATCGTCCGAAAAAAGGGAGTAGGTGATGCTCGCAGAGGCTGAAGATATCGATGTCGCGGAGTATGATCATCTCGTCGAATTTTTCCTCGAACAGCGCTCCGTTCAATACTTCCTCGACGTTTTCCTTATACCCTTTTGTAAGAAACTTAAACGACTCGGATACTCTCGCTGGAGTTTTTAAAAGTCCCTCCCTCTCCGGGTTTTCTCCGATTATCTCAAGAATTTCTTTTATCAGTTTTTCCAATTAATTGCATCCCTAACTTTCATTTAAAATCATTTACTCGTATCTAATCTCCGATAAACAGATCAGTATAATGTAAACCAAATTACATATATTAAGGGAGCTAAAATTTAGATTCCCTCATGCGTTCAAATTTACCGGCGGGTTTATCGGAACTATGCGCACTTGATTTAGTAAAACGTTTGAGATATATTTGATTAATCAACTTGAGGAAAGACGGAAAACTGCTACAGAGATATAACTGAATCATTATACATAGTGGAGGAGGAATGTTTCTGTTGCAGGTTGTTTGCAGACTACGGATAATAGACCGCATATTCTTTTCATATTTTTCAATTAGCGTAAGAGAAAGAAAGATCTCGTGATCACGCTAATTCTTCTGTTGCTTCTTCAAATTGTGCCTCGTTCTGCCAAAGAGGCTGCTCCTGCCAATTCATCAGGCGCCAAACCCTATTCGGTCGAATACCTCGAAGACGGAATAATACTGACACTTAAGCCTGTTTTCAGGGTCAGCAGGAATATTTCCGGGAAGATTCATCTCTCGTTTTTAGGCGAATCGGACGTCAGCGGAGGCGCCGGCGAGCCTTCTCTGCCTGTGGCAGTTTTCGCCATTGGTGTTCCGGAGGATGCGACTCCTATGATCTCTAACGTAGGGAAAAAGGGGGGACGATTTTTAAAGGGAGAACTCTCCCGTCGTCCCAACCGATTAAAAAGAATCGACGGCATTCCGGTCTTTGAATTGGACGAGACCGGGATAATGCCGTATTCCGAATTGAGTGTTAAAACGGTTAGAATCGAAGATGCCGGATATTTTCGCCAGCAGAGAATATTTAACGTTATCATCGCTCCATACGACCTCTCCAAATCGCCCACCGGCTTGAATTTGTTGAACGAAGTAACCGTTCGGATCGATTTTGGGAGAGCTGTCCGGGGCGGTAGAAGAACAAAATTAATTCCGGCGGAAGAGGAACTTTACCGGACGGCGATCCTGAATTTTGAACAATCCCGTAAATGGCTAAAAGAACATTCCGCTTCAAAATCTCTCAAAAAAGGGACTCAGTCGGGTCCCGGTGATTGGTACAGGATGACGCTTCGCGAGGATGGGATATATAGGATCACCGACTCTGATCTTCAAGCCTTCGGTGTCAACATCACCGGTACCGCGTTCAACAGGATAAAAATCTTTTCGCCTTATTTCGAAGGAAGGATCATGAACGGGAAAACCGGTGCGGAAGTCAAACCGAATCTCAAGGAAATGCCCGTTTGGCGAATAGACGACAACGCAGACGGGGATTTCGATCCGGGCGATGAAATTCTTTTTTACGGAAAAGGACCCTCGGGATTTGAATATGATACTTCCAAGGCGCAAATCAGATTCATACAAAATCCATACTCAACTGTTTCTGTTTACTGGCTTAACATTGCGCCGGTAGGCGAACCGTCCGGAAAAGAAATGGCGGCGCTGCCATCAGCAGACGGCACGCCGGATGCCGTAGTTACTCGGTACCAGGCTTACCTTCACTATGAGGAAGAGCTCATCAACTTCCTGCGGAGCGGGACCGGATTCTTCGGTGTCAGCCTTTCAGGAACTTTTGAGTCCCGCCAGCTCCCCCTGACCCTCAATAACCTGGTTAAAAGCGAACCTGCCAATTTCAAGATGCGTGTCCGCAGCGGCATTGAAGATAGAGACTTCGGAGGGAGATTCCTGCTCAAGCTGGACGGAACCACAATACTTATTACAAATTATGTAAGATTTTTCCAGCCCACTTTCACTCAGACTACAATTGACGGCAACATACTCAACCCGGGCTTGAATAATTTCACTCTCGAATTTCAGGGAGTTGACAATCCGTCAAAGGGGTATCTGGATTGGCTCGAAATCCGGTACACGAGAGAACTTACCGCGGAATCAGACGTCCTGCATTTCTTCAGTCCGATAAACGATGGAATAATCAGTTACACCGCAAACGGGTTCTCAACAAACGATTTCAATGTTTTTAACGTCTCCAATTTGGAGAAGACATACAGGATTATCCCTTCGTCTGTTACCTCTTCATCACTGACCTGGAAGGAAAATTCAGATTTCGGACAGAGAAGCGAATATTTTGCAGCCACTCCCGCTGAGTACCTGGCTGTTTCCGACGTCGAATTAGTGGAAGGTTTCGATACACCAAAGGCAAGAATAGAAGGATTGCAGGCGGATTATATAATCATAACCCATAAAGATTTCAGGGAATCCGCCGACCGGCTCGCACAATATAGAACGTCCGAAACGGAACCGGACGATAGGTTAAAAACACTGGTTTTCGACGTGGATGACGTTATCAATGAGTTTTCTGCGGGACAGACAGACCCGATGGCGCTCCGGTATTTTATCAAATATGCTTATGAAAATTGGAGCGAACCGAAACCTTTTTATGTCCTCCTATTCGGAGACGGAGATTACGATTACAGAAATATTACGGGAGAATCGACCAATTTCATCATGGCCGAAATCAGCCCAAAAATAAATACTCGTATTATAGGATTTTGAGTGATCGTCAGCAGCTGCTCATACTCCGGCGCATTGACCAAGCCGAGGGGAACGGCAATTCCGAAAATGAAAAACAAGAC
>JADFGO010000067.1 GCA_022567655.1 Candidatus Neomarinimicrobiota bacterium | reverse complement strand
ATCGACATCTGAAAACAGCTGTTCGCGATTTTCAAAGTCGTAAAGACTGATTAAAGAATTTGACCTCATTAAGTCCTGGAAGAAAAGCTTCGCGCTATCGTCGGTTGCAATTCCCGTAGGAATAATGCAACCGACACGACCTGAGCGATTTGTTAAGTTACGGCTTGTTTCAGCGAAGAGACCATATAGGTTTATTCTGCCATGTGCAGTTAAGGGAAACCGACTCGAATATTGCATGAATCGACGCGCTGCATCGACTTCGTACCGGGCAGCTCCGTAAGAATTGAAAAGTTCGGAATCTTCTTTCTTCAATATTTCAATCATCCTTTTGCGTGCCGCCACATTACTCGCTCGTGCAATATCGGACCGAGTAGACGTGAAGAATTCCTGTTCTCTAAACTGAAGCTGGTCCCAGGGTGGGTTGCCCAGCACCACGTCGAATCCGTCTTGTTCGAATATATCAGGAAACTCTAGCGGCCAGTGGAAGAAGGCGTGCTTGTGGGCGATTTCAACGGCCTGCCCAATCAAGGTCGGGTGGGCCGAGTTAGACTCCAGGTGCCTACGAATCGTTCCAGTCGTTGGCACACGCTCCAGATTGAGAGCATCTTCTGGCTGCAAAGGCATAAAGAAGGCAGCAGTCCACAGGTCGCAAGCTACCTTCATCTTCCACCAGTCGGTCGCTCGCCCGCGCAGAGACTCATACAAGTCTTCTTTGGCCTGGACTTCATCTGGGGTGCGCTCAGCAAGCAGACCCAGGGTCTCGAAGTCCTCAGCGAGCGTGGCGGGCACTCCTTCGTGCTCGGCAGGGCCACCCAAGGAAAGCTGCTGTTCCTTCTTCTTTTCCTCCTGGTTTCGCTTGCGGTACTCTTTCGCAGCGGACTTATCGTCCCCGGTTACTGGCTTGTATGCGTCGTCAGGTATGCCCTCACTCAACACCGCGAGGTCAGCGACACCAACCAGGCTATCGCCGCACTTGATGTGGTTGTCCAGGAAGCTCAACGGCAGGCCCGCATTGTGTCCCTCAATCCACAGCGCAACCTTGCAGAGGTCGACCGCAAGCGGGTTCTTGTCAACGGCGTATATGCAGTTGCGGATAACATCGCGCAGCGCCTCGCGGTACTCGCCAGGCGACGGCTCATCCTCTCCACTGCGCACATGGGCCAGCTCGCGTGCAATACGTCGCGCGGCGGCCAGCAGGAAATGCCCGGAACCTGCGGCGGGGTCGCAAACGCGCAGACCAAGCAGCGCCTTCTCCTTATCTTCCTTATCCTTTGCTCCACTCAGACGCTCCTCCATGACCGGAACAAGCGCGCTGTTGATAAGCTCTCGCACCAGGTCGGGAGGCGTGTAATAGCTTCCAGTCTGCTTGCGCTCACCACCCACTACAAGGTCGAATGCGGGTGGGTCGAGTGACACCTGCGGATGGAAATCGAGCAGGCTCTCATACACCGAGCCAAACTCTTCGACATCAAGATTGGCGTAGTTAACCCGCCGTCGCTGTCCAGTGCCCTCTCTAAAGGTCGAGAGATGACGAATGGCCCTCAGTAGCTCCTCGTTTGTGCATGATGCGCCTTCCAACTCTCTGCAGGCCGCTTCTCCGAACAACTCACCGTTGAGCGCGGAAAGCCCCAGTTTCTTAGCAGCGTCGTCATCACGAAAAAGCCTGAACGTCTCCCGCAGCCCCACCCAGAGGTCGCTAAAGTTATTCCCAGCGAAATATCGTTCTGCGCGCTCACGGAGTTGCCAGACGCTGTAATAACGGGTGTATATCGCCCACCCTTCGGCGTCAGTTTCTTGGACTCCTCTCCTATCACGTAAGATTTTGCGTTTTGTACCGCAATAGCCAGCAGAGTGTCGCTTATAATAAAACTCTTGAGCAGTGAATCGGGTGAGGATATACTTCCGACCCCTCTTAATGTCAGTATTGAACCATTTATCGTCAGCCCGGTCTCAATATCCTGAGCCGTGAAAGAAAGTTGTAATAAGCGGCGGTTAACTACGTCTTCCGTCATTCTCCCAAGGGCGAACGACAGACTGTACATAGTAATCGGAACAGTGGTCAGCGGCTCTATGACTTCTTTTAAATACACCGGTATATCAAGCGTGAGCGTTCTTGCTTCCCTGAGATATGAAAATCCACTTTTGGTCAAACTGCTCTGCGCCGGATTCGGGAACACATCCGCATAAATGAACGGTTGATTGACCCAATACAAATCGACTGAATATTTACCGTCTATTCCTGTCGTACTCTCTGTTGACCATAGATTTTCATAGTCCCTTGTGGCTGCTTCAACGACCGCACCGCTTACATGCTCTCCGTTTGAATTTATCAGGACACCGCTCAAAGTACATATGTATCTGCCCGATTTATCGTATTCAGATTCATTAAAAGAAACCGAAGAATCTTCTAAGAGAATAAACGTTGAGCTGCACGCTGGTAAAAGCAACATGGTAACCGTGAGAGCCGAAATTAAAAATTCAATGCGCAATGATTCCTTTATCCTATTTTGCATAAATATCCTCCCTTGACAGAGCTTTATTACCGATATATATTCCGACAGCTGCGATCAGAACGCTTATAACGCCGAATATACCTGCCAATATCATCATATTAACCGATTCGTATGGGATCTCGTCAATTAATTGTTTATAAGTGTTAAGAGCTACAGCCGATAATATAGCCCCTCCTCCTATTAGATAAAACATTGTCAGTAAAAATGCAACAGTTGCTCCCCTCGATGAAGCCGCGCGGATCGGACTTTTTTCTTTCAAATCGGCAAACCAGGCGCCTGCGCCGAGAGAGATCAGGGCGATAACTATCGTGCCCACTAAGGTAAATATCATAGTCGACCGGTATAAAACGTCGCCCGGATTTAGAGACGAGGAAGTAGCGTCTAATAATGGTAATCCTATCAGAAGTAAGATAATAAATGACATTACGCTTTTGTACCTTAAGATAAACTTCATCGAATTCGGAGAAGATCTTATTATCCAGAACGCCCTCCCTTCCTGACTCATAAGTGGGAAGACGAACCGGACGGCGAGAGAGACGAGGAAAAAACCTCCGAAAATGAAGTTTGCTATATATAGCAGGGTCATTCTGAAAGGGTCAGCGATATAGAGCGTTAAACCGCTCATATTTGCCACATATATCAAAAGCAATATTCCGAATATTATAAGATGACCCCATTGACTCGGTTCTCTGATAAAAAGAAGCATATCACGTTTGAGCAAAGCATCCACTCGTTTGCTAAAAGGTAGTTTCAACTTCAGAAGGTAGGCTACCGCCAACGATCTTTTCTGTCTTTTAACAAGCCACTCACTCCCTCTTGTGTTAAGCCATGTCTGATAATATCGTCCGCCCGATACAGTATATAAGAGAAAAATAATCCCGAAGCAGGTGCCTATCATCAGCGCTATGTGAGGCAGCGCCCCTTCGATATCGCCGTCTACTATCCTGAACAGCGCCCGCGCCGCCCAGGTGCTCGGAACGAATGCGATGTTCCCGACCTCCCCCCTGGCGATTACCGGGTGATTCTCGTAATCCGGATAATATTTGATAATTTCCTGTACCTGATCCACAGGATGAACTGATTGAAAATAGGTGCCCGAGCCACCTAACGTTATCAGCAGTGCGGCCGTGATTACAAATTTTGTCGGATATATAGTTGAGATCTGGACTATGAGGAATAAAATAAACGTTCCCAGCGCTGCTGCAATAAATATAAAGGGAAGGGCAATACCGGCTATAATCAATAGAAAATCAGCGATGCTTAGTCTGAAATATATCCCGTAGGCTAACAATGCCGACCCACCGAGCAGGAACATTGGAGTAGAGCTTCTGAAAAAATTTTCCGCGAATTTGAATAAAAACAGCTTTTTTGAGTTCAGAGGGAGGGTGAAGAGATAGTCTAACTCCTCTGATCGGAAAAACGCTGAAAATGCCGTCACCGAGTTACCTATTCCGGTCATGACGAACAGCGCGAACAATCCCGTTGCCATCAGACTGTGTAAAAATGAGATAGGGAGGTGCACCCCCTCAACCAGGAATCTGAGCGTAATTTGTATTCCGTTATAGGCTCCGTAAGCGAAGGCACCGAACACGAGAAGAGTAGCGATTTCCATCAACGTCGTACCCACACTCAATCCCTTCCCGTATCGGAGGAAGCTCAGAGCTCTCACTTTCAATAAATCTTTCACGTTAACAGGCGTTTCTATTCATTCTGTGGATTTTCTCTCATCAATTTAATTCATTCTCCTCCGCAGTCAGGTTTAAGAATAAAGTTTCAAGATCGGTACCCTCTTTGTCATCGGCAAATTCGGCGAGTGAGCTGATCGGACCTTCGGCAATGAGCCTGCCTTGATGTAAGATCCCTATTCTATCGCATAATTCCTCGGCGACCGATAAGCTGTGGGTAGAGAGAAATATCGTCATTCCGGATTTTACTTTCTCTTTTAAGAACGTTTTCAGATTCCTGATGCTTTTGGGGTCGAGCCCCATCATCGGCTCATCGATTATGAATATCTTGGGATCATGGATGAACGCCATCGCAATCAGAAGTTTTTGCTTCATCCCCTGCGAGTATTCTTCCGCTCTTTTATGTTTCCATGGTGTTATTTCGAAATAATCAAAAAGTTCCTTTCTGTTTGACTCGACCTGAGCTCTGCTGAGTCCGTACATCCCGCCTACAAAATCGGTTAATTCATCCGCCGTCAGTTTATCGTACAGGTAAGGTTTATCGGGTACGTATCCGAACAGATGTTTGGCTTTCATAGGGTCGGCATGAACGTCGTAACCATCGATATGTACCGTTCCGGAAGTCGGCTTAAGTAACCCGGCGAGCATTTTAATCGTGGTAGTTTTACCGGCGCCGTTCGGCCCGATATACCCGAAAATAATTCCTTCCGGAATTTCAAGATTCAGTTCCTCGAGAGCTGTATAGTCACCGAATCGTTTGGTGACGGCATCGAACTTAATCATTGAAAGCCCGTTTAGATCAGTGTCAGGAAGATAATGGGCGTCCTTCTTAGTTCGAAGGAATTTTTTTAAGGTCTTCCCGGAACTCTTCCCTTCTCTTTTCGATAATTTCGTCGATATCGGCTTTTCTCCGTTCAATCCGTTCGGTAAGCGAGGGTAGAATTTTAGCCTTGATTATGATGATAAGTTCGCCCTCTGAATTATCAACTGAAGAAAAACCCGTAAGAAACCGCAAACCGAAAAACCACCAGGGTAAATCTTTTAAAATAGGTATTCCCTTCCGAATGGAAACCGCTTCTTCAGTGAACAATCCTGCGACCGAAGTCTGTTCGCCGTCAAGAAGCAATACCTCTGTATATGCCATCTGTTTATCGATTCTTGTACTTACCGGATCAGGAAATGCTGCGCTTTTTTCCACAGTTATCTTGAGGTGAATGAAACTTATATCCCTATCGACCACAATATTCGGCGTTACTTTCAATATTGTTCCGACTTCGAAGAATTTGTCTGTTGTATTACCGGCGAAATCCCGCTGCTTGATAGAAAAACTCTGACCAACCTGAACCATTCCTTCCACTCCGTCCAGTACGGTAATAGAAGGTTTGGAAATTATTCTCCCGATGTTTAAAGCCTCGAATGCTCTCAATATACCGAGAGTGGTAATTGTCTGGGTCCTGGATTCTGTCGTTCGATCAGCTGATATGCTCAAGAACTCCTGTGTAACACTCGCAGCTGCTACCGAACTAATGTCGAAATTGACGTCGCCCCGGGAGAAAATCGACCAGTCTATTCCCGCTTCCGCAATGCTTCCCCTGTCGCCCTGAAAGAATATTGCCGATATCTCCACCTGCCGTGTATCGATGGTCAGAACATCTTCTAATGGTAATGCAGGTCCCGAAGGTATTGCGATTCCGAACGCCGAAGGACGGATTTCGTAGTATGTAGCTCTTTCGACGTACTCAAGTCCGTTAGAAGTCAGTATCATCTCCAATGCCCTTTTCCAATGCAGAAAGGGGACTGACACGTTTATAGGACCCTTTTGATTTGTGGGATCGATAATAACTTTTCCTTCTACATCCCTGGATATCTGGCTCAAAATCTGAAACGCCTGCACAAACGTAGTAGTCGCGGGGAAGGCGACGTTTTCTCCCTCACCACCGCTCTGAAACGGCGTTCCGCTGCGTTGAGCGTCGGATGAACCAACCAGCGTCAGATTCACCGCCAAGGCTAATATAAGTATGTTCACAATGAATTTAATTCTATCCAAAACTATCCCTACCAATTTAGAATGTCCCATATCAGTCTCTCTTATAAATTTCAACTTTCGAGTTTTAAAATCACTCTGTCGAAGATCCCGCCTCTGTTCATGGCGAAAACCACTTCCCCCTTTTTTAGGTCGATCTTTTCCAAGATTCCCAGGTATACCCGGTCTCCTACCCTCATTGTGAGCATATCGCCTTGTTGATGCTGAATATAAGCCAATCCCTTCAAAATGGCTATGACTCTTGCCCTCTCCACGACCAATAGATTTTCAGTGTTAGGCGGAAGAATATTCAGAACGAACGGCCTAAACGGGTTGTATCGAGTGCTGTAAACAGCATCTTTCAGCGCGTACATATCCTCATCCTCTAAATTTTCAAGGTTCTCGCCTACCGAGAATATCCCCTTGAATTTCAGAGTAACGTCTATATCGCCTGATGCGCTCTGACTCCCTGCCGGACGGCTAAGGTTAAGCGATTCTATCTTATACAGAGGCTTGCTGTTTTCCAAGTAATGAACGAATTTATTGATGTTCCGGTAAGATCCTTGTCCTTTTAACTGGTAATTCGCAAAAAGTACATCACCTTCTTCGGAAATACCCGATAATTTGTACTCGTAATCGAATGATGCTCTCCGGCTCGCTATCGATTCTAAGTACCTGTATGTTTCGTGAACAGTTTCCTCCGGGAGCAATACTTTAGGATAGTACTTCTGCCTTCTCAGGGTCTGTTCCAAACTTTCCTTCATGTAGTCATAATCCGCTAAGATCATTTCGAGCTCATCTAATCGAGCTTCCCTTTTAATCACTGTTTCTTCGAGTTTCTCAAGGATATCTCCATAAGTCAAATGGAGCCAGCCCCACCCGGCGCCGCCTAATGTCAACAGGATTAAGGCTAACGCGATTGTATTTCTGACGGCAAATGACATAATCTTATCCCTGTTTGCTAAGAGTTTTCAATAGATACCTTGCTTTTGGAGCAAATTCACCTTCAGGGTTAGTTTCAAGCATAAGATTCAGAACTTGCAAAGCATCCGTTAATCTTCCAACTTCCGCATAGGCTTTTCCCAAAAGCAGCTGACCCGGCTCTATCTTGTTTGATTCCGGGTAAAGTTCGAATAGTCGCTCAAGAGCTATGATTGCCTGGTCCGGCATATCAAGAGCAAGCAGGCACTCCCCTACCCAGTACTGAGCATTATCGGTCAGCGAATCTTTCAACCGCACGTCCGCTATGGCAATAAATATTTCCATAGCCGCATAATATTCCGAGTTAATGTAGTGCCCGTACGCTTCGCTGTAAAGAAGAGGTAAGTTTTGTTTATCAACATAGATCATCCTGTCGAAATCGAACAGATTCGATGTATCAGCTGATAATGACGTCTCTTCCGGAAGAGTATCTTCCTGCGAGACTATCACCGTATCGTACAGCTGTTCTTCGGCAAAGAGTGAGTCCATTTCCTCGTAGTAGTCGGGAGGCGTTTCTACCGTAAAAAGTTGTCCATAGAGAGTATCAGGCAATATCGCGCCCGGAGGTAAATCCATTGCCTCATACAAGGGCATGACCATCGTATCTTCCGGAGCTACCTCTACCGCTAAAGTTTCCTCGGGAACGACGACCACAGGTTCCTCCACTAT
This sequence comes from Candidatus Neomarinimicrobiota bacterium, assembly GCA_022567655.1. NCBI lineage: Bacteria > Pseudomonadati > Fidelibacterota > Fidelibacterota bacterium. The sequence goes on along the minus strand of JADFGO010000067.1, from coordinate 3,603 downwards.
CAATACCTCTTCCACAACGGGAATTTCCGGCTCGGGTTCCGGCTCGGGTTCAAGCTCAGGTATAATAACGACCGGATCAAAGAGGGCTTCGTCATCCACAATTTTATCAAGAATCATTTGGAAGCGGTAAACAGGTTTATTACGGATTCTTGCCGGGGTTACGCTTTGGATATTAGCGCCTACAAATTCATCCGCTAATCTGTGTATCCTGTTTCTATAGAGGCTGAACCCGGAAATATTTATCGCCTCCCCCCTTGATGTTAAATCGGTCAGCCAGAGGTTATTTACTTTGAGTATTGCTTTGTTAATTTTATTTAAAGTAACCGAAAACCTAAGCGTTCCCTTTGCGAGCGAGTCTATCAGGGCCATGTTTTCATCCGCTAACGTCATCCTTTTGGCAAGGTTGTCCACTAACGGTTCTGCCCATTCAAGATCGATTATTGAAGTATTCAGATGATTGATACGCTGTGTCCGTTCTAATTTCAATGCGGATTTTTTCTGATATTGCCAGTTGATGTAGAATGGTGTCGTAAATATCAGTAAAAGAACTATCATTCCGTGCCATTCGATTTTTAATGTCCGCTGCCGGGTTACAACATAATCCGGGAGCATATTGACGGGAAGAATGCGCTCATTTTTAGGCAGCAGTGCGGTTAATGCCATCCCGAGCGGAACGGCGTATTCCGGTAAATCTTCCACTAATTCATCGGGCAATTCTATTTTGTCCGTTTTGATGGTCAGATATTCGACGTCGACTTCGCCGAATTTTTCGTTTAAGAATTCTCTTGCGTTAACGTCCCTGGCCTCGCCTGTGAGGATGATCTTTTGGAAATCGGGCATGTTACCCATATCCTGTTCGTAGAGGATTTTGCTGTAGATAGTATTCATCACCTCAGGTGTTTCGGTACCTCCCTGTACGGGAGGCGGGATGTGAACTATGTCTCCCCCTTTCGATATGATAATCCTTGTAGTTGTCTCCTCCATGTCTATAATAGCTATATAATCATCTTCTCCGGGTTCTTCGTTTAACCTGATTATATTCTGAAGCGATATTTCATCGGGAACCGCCAGGCTATATTTTGGTCTCGCATCAAGGTGTGGGGTAATTCCATCTATTGCTGTGAGAAGGGGGATATTCCCTTCATAGGAAAATGAGATCGCACCTTCCTTATCATCCATTATGTATGCTATATGATCATTCGGAATGTCTTTAGCGAGCCTTTCTCGTACTACCGATCGTATTTCTGTTTTCTGAACCTTTGGTTTTAATTCTTTGTAGTTCTCCCTCAGGTGAAATACCGAGAGAAGCGAAGCGGGTATGTTGATCGCATAATTGAATTTTTTTGCGTCTACTCTCTGAACCAGAGAGAGTAAGACATCTTCATTTGTAAGCTCGCCCTGATCCTCTGTTTCGTCAATATCTTCCATAGCTTCAACTTCGCCGGTGTCTTCTCCCTCTTCAAAGAGCGTTTCATCGGAAATCTCTACAGCTTCATCAGCTATTCCAAACACCTCTTCAGCTGCTTCAATTCCCGGTTCACCTTCGGGGAGATCCTCAAATTCCTCCACCTCTTGCTTCAATGAGGTGACCATCATAGCATGATCGAACCCCTCAACCCTAATTTTACCTCCTGAAACTGAAGCAAAGACGGTCTTCAACTCTCGTTTGACGTCCAGGTAAATACTGAATACTTTTTTAGGGGCGGGCATAATCAGGCGTTAGGCGAAAACTGAACTATCTCCTTGAAACGTTTTTTTAAATTCGCGTTATTGAGAGCTTCCTCGTAAGATATTTTTTTCGATTCGTAAAGCCTCTTCAGATCCTGCTCCATGGTTATCATACCCAACTTCTGACCCTGTTGCAGCATCTGGTAGATTTCATCCAGGTTATTGTTTTTTATAGCCGCCCTGATGGAGGGAGTCACGAGAAGTACCTCTTTTGCCATTACTCTTTTATTATCAAGTGTTTTTACAAGTTTTTGCGAAATAACTACCGTCAAAACGTCAGCCAGTCTTTCCCGTATTCGCCCTTGTACCTCTGAAGGCACTTCGCCGATTATCCTGTCGATGCTTTCAACCGCGGAAGATGTATGAAGGGTGGAAAATACTTTATGACCACTATCGGTGATCTCAAGTCCCGTGATAATTGTCTCGGGGTCACGCATCTCTCCTATCACTATAATGTCCGGGTCCTGCCTCAGCGCTTGAATTGCGCCTTCCTTGAACGAGAGAACGTCCGCGCCTACCTCTCTGTGCCGTATGATGCATCTAACGGATTCATGAATATGTTCTATCGGGCTTCCTAATATCACCATGTGCGCATCTACGCTGCGATTGTTTGCATCAATGATCGAATCAAGAGTCGAACTTTTGCCCGATCCCGTAATTCCGGTTATTAGGACAAGTCCTTGTTTGACGTATTTGAGACTTAAAGCTTTGGCGACTTCCGGGTGAAAATCGAATCCTGAAAACGGTCGTATCGTTGACCCGATTAAACGCATATTTAAGCCGATATGTCCGATATCAAAGTACATATCTCCCCTTAACCGTATATGGTCGTCTCCGCTGCCGATTGAATAAGAGAAGTCCATATTTCTGTCTTTCATCAGCATTGTACGCTGCTGTTCCATGATGATATTCAAAAGAAGGAAATTCATCTCCAGCTCTGTGTACTCGCCCGCCTCGGGATCCGGATTCTTTGAACCCTGCACCCGGTACCAGATCTTTCCTCTGCAACCGAGCGAGCCCATATCAACATCGGAGGCGTCCATATCCACCATCCTGAGAACAATAGAATCTATAAGCTTTCTCAGAGTCAACTTTTTATCATCATCCAGATCATTTACGACTCCACCTATATATATCTGCATCTCAAGCCCATAAAGAGTACCGGGCATCTGCTCGATTAAAGGTTTTAAGATCGCTTTTGCATTTTCAATTTGAGCTGTATCCATACTCCTTCCCTTTACTCAGACCCCGAAAATGTTTGGAATTATTCTCATTCTACTTTAGCTTTATTAAATTAAGGTAACGCCGTTAAAAACCCACCTAAATATAATATATATTAATATCGGTCAATTACAAATAGTATATTGTTGTAAATCACAAGCTTTTAACGACTTACACTACCTGCTGATCACTTAGATATATCTTACTTTCACCAGCTCCAAACACGTTGACCGTTAGATGCAATTATTATCGCCGAATCTTTTACCCTGATACTGAATAAACAACACTGCCGCTTACATTAAATCTTGACATAAAAGGGATTTAGCCATATAATAACCGCAACAGTCGCAAAAGATTAATTAGGGTAATTATACGGATTCTCGCCTTAAACATTGTTCAAAACATCCGGACAGCATGTTAACAGAGTATAGCACGGATTTTTCACTTATATCGTACGAAACCAACCCGGAGGTATTTGCGTGGGACAGCAACAGCTTTTCTTATTAGTATCGGTCGGCAGCTACGCCATGTCTTCGGTAACAGGATCGCAATTCACTCTTACCGGGACCGGCGGCACTGAGGGAGTGACCGTCGCTGCAACAATTACCGGCAATGGAATTTCGGGTACGCCGGTCATAACCCTGCCCTGATACT
>JADFGO010000066.1 GCA_022567655.1 Candidatus Neomarinimicrobiota bacterium | reverse complement strand
GTTTTCTAGGATGTTGTTTTGTGACGTTTAGGTTGGCTCATTTTCGCCACTTTATGTTTGATACGAATCAATTTGTTACTTACATTGTATTATCTTTCAATTTCAATTAGGAATTTTTATGGGCATCATAGAATATAAAAGTAATAAAAAACTTCTTATAATAATTTTGGTAGCATCTCTCTCCTTAAATGCCTGTGCAGTTGTAAAACCCGAATTGAAACCTACGATAGAAACAAAAATTGAAGAGGTCTCATTAGTTGATATTGTGAAAATGGCATCCCGCATTGATATAGTATTATTCCTCACTGATAGCTCAAAAATTCAAGGCAAATATGTTGGATTTACTGAAGATAGCGCTGAAAGTGATTCATCAGCTAAAATACTTTCCGGAAAACTCCACTTTATGACTTCCAGCGAAATAAGAAAAATACACTCAAACGATATTCTTAAAATTTTACATGTGACTGAGCATCGTAACGCTGGAAATGTCGCACAAAACGTCTTAAAAATTTATGTCTCAGCTGTTGCGATATTTACAGGTGCTTTGGTAGCGTTACTATTATTGGGGATTATATTTCAGGGTTGCGTCATAACTTGTGAATGAATCTGATAGCAAAGATTTATCGGGATGACTTACTTTCTAAAAATTTTAGCTGCTCTAATATTTGAAAATCGTTAATAGCCTGTCTTATTCTTGTAAATCAATGCGAGGCATTTGAAGTAGTGATGAAAAATATCAAAAATCGAATTTTCGCTCTCCTATTACTATCTATTTTGCTCCTTCACAATGGTTGTACTTTAATTGGCTACGCTATCGGATCGGAAATTGATGCGAGAAATACAAAAAAGGTAATTATTGATCGTGAAAATTATAAAAATTTCAATGATTATCAAGAAATTTTGGTTACTCAGAATAATCAAAGCACTAAAACTGGTAAATTCATTGACCTAACAGAAGACGAAATTACATTGTCTACATTATTGGGATTCGAAAGCATCAAATTGAATGATATTGCTCGTATTGAGGTTGACTCGAAGAAAACCGCAATATTTAAGGGTCTTGGAATTGGTATAGTGTTTGACATTGCTTATGCGATATGGCTTAACAATAAAATAAAAGAGATTGACAATTAGATTCTGAGTGTTGGGTTGTTCCGAATTATTTGATGTTGTTTTGTGACGTTTAGGTTGGCTCATTTTCGCCAGATTGGAATTCATTTAATGCTATTCTATTCCTCAACTACCGAACGCTCTCATAACCACCCTTTACACCGTTTATAGAGAAGACGATTTGCCATAGCTGACTGGAACGCGCTCTGAATGAGCCTGCGCTGCTGAGCAGATAATATCTCCACATGCGGTAGAATCGTATATAAAATTGCGATTTGAGTGAATCCCATCCCTTTTGGAAGTTGGCATACCACGCCATCAGCGTTTTATCGTAGTCTGAGCCGATGTTGTGCCAGTCCTCCATGACGAACAAGCCTTCAGCCGCCTCGGCTATATGTCTCGCTGATGGGATCAGCGAATCGGGAAATATGTACTTGTCAACCCAAGGGTCGATCACCATGTTAGTCGTGAGGGCGCCGATGGTGTGCAGCAGAAATATACCGTCCGGAACCAGACATCGCCTCACAATCTTCATAAACGTCCTGTAATTCTTAGCTCCGACGTGCTCAAACATGCCCACGGACACTATCCGGTCAAATTGTTCATCTAACTCCCTATAATCCTGCAGGCGCAGCTCAACCGAAAGCCCCTCGCACATTTCACTGCCGAGCTTAAATTGCTCCTTCGATACGGTGATGCCGACCACCTCGACATCGTAATTCTCCGCGGCGTATTTCGCAAAACTACCCCACCCGCAACCGATATCAAGTATTCTCATTCCCGGCTTGAGCATGATTTTCTTGCAAATCAGATCGAGTTTCGCTTCCTGAGCCTCATCAAGATCCACGGCGGATTTCCAGTAAGCGCCGCTGTAAACCATCCGTTTGTCAAGCATCTTCTGGAATAATGCACCGTTTCTGTTGTAATGACTTCCGCCGACGCTGACAACCTTCGATCTGCTCTGCAGGTTCGACAATTTAGCGTGGAAGAGAGACCAGATCGACTTACTCGGACGTTTTATCTTTTTTTTCAACATCGCTCGCTGCAGCCTATAGAATAACTCGTCAAGCGCTTCGCATTCCCACCATCCGTCCATATAGGACTCACCAAAAGCTAGCGAGCCGCCCGCGAGAATTTTTGAATAGAAACCGTCGTTGTTCACCCTAATATCCCACTCTCGGTCCCCATTGAGGCGCACATCCGACGGGTTAAAAAATTCCTGTAAGATTTCTCCATAGCGGGTAGGTTTTAATTGGTCACTTGAGTATATAGATTTAGATGCAATTGACATAATACCCTCCGGCTCATTACTCCGGCTTCTTTTAAAGCATATACCACTATAAATAGAAATTCAACTACTATCTGTAAGTTGTATTACCTTGTTGAATAGAATGTATAAGCTGAACCGTGACTATTGACAAGCCCTCGCAAATAATTCAGGAGCTGCCGTCATGGAAACGATATTAGAGAGCGAGAATGGTTGCTTAGTAGGTGGTGTTAAATTAAGTAAGAGTCAAAATGCAATAGAACCAAAGCCCTTGATTTACATCCATTTATCAATGGTTTTTCTATTTGTCGATTAGTGTCGTTTAGTGTTGTTTGATGCTGTTTTGTGACGTTTAGTGTGGCTCATTTTCGCCACACCACTCAATAGAATACCAAAACGCTTACAAATTACTTACCCTTCTTTAACAATCTCGCCATGCTCCTCCAGCTCCTCATCAACAATATACCCATAAAGCATGTCTGTCTGATGAACAACACGTTTGGCGAGGGTGCGCATAATGCTCTTAGTCGTCTTCGGATAATGAGTCAACATATCATCGAGGCTGATGTCAGCCTCATACGCCGTTACATCCACAATCGCTTGCACGGTCGCTGTGCGGGGTATGTCCAGAAGCATACTCATCTCCCCGAAGATGATTCCCCTTTTGCCAAGCGTTGTAAGTGGGAAATCGCGTTTAAGGACTTCGCATTTTCCTTCAAGAAGGATATAAAATGGTCCCCCTTTTTCTCCTTCTTGAATGATGATCGTTCCTGCCGGAAATTTGACTTTCTTTGAGAATGTCGGTTCAGAGTTCATGGGTTCTCCAATATGATTAAACAAATAATTAATAAGGAAGATAACTGTTACGAATTACATTGTCAATCGCAGCCTAAGAAACTTGAAACCATTGTTTACCTATCAGCGGCAAGTGTGTGTTCTTCACAGGGGAGTCCTCCGGAGAAATCCTAACCCCGCTTCAAAAAAGCCCTGATTTCGTAACCGGATTCACGGGTCTTTACCCATAGAACAGCCCAAAGCTTTTAATGCTTGACTAATGTCATTATTATCAATACATTATAAAGCTGTGAGAGAGAAACTATTTAAAGCGGGCACTACTGATATTTTCCGGAATTTTTACGTTTTTACTTATTTACCCCCAATTAGCTCTTGAGCAATGATATACGGGGAATAACTGTCCGAATATTTAGAAGATTTTAACTTAGAATAGAAAAATTTAAAGGTAACAATTATGGCGGAAAGAATGAACAGACTCGGAATGGACGCAAACAGGTCTCTTTCCAAGTACTTAGAGGAAATAGGCAAATATGAACCTCTAAAACCCGATGAGGAAGTAAGGCTTGCGAAATTGGTAAAGTGCGGTGACCCGAATAAGGCTTTAAAGGCTTTGAAGAAGCTTACCGAAGCGAACTTGAGGTTTGTCGTAAGTGTCGCGAAAAATTATCAGGGTCAGGGACTTCCGTTGACCGATCTGATCAACGAAGGGAACCTCGGACTTATTAAAGCTGCCGAAAGATTTGACGAAACCCGCGGTTTTAAGTTTATATCTTATGCGGTATGGTGGATCAGGCAATCTATTTTACAGGCGCTTGCGGAACACTCCCGTATAGTGCGGCTGCCCTTGAACAGGGTCGGGACGATCAGTAAAGTCACCAAGGTAGCGCAGGCTCTCGAACAGGGGTTTGAGAGAGCTCCGAACGAAGTTGAGATCGCCGAAAAACTCGACATGAAACCGGAAGAGGTATCCGATTCGATAATGATGTCAAAACGGCATAACTCCCTCGATGCGCCTTTCCGGGAAGGCGAGAAAAATTCTCTCATCGATGTTGTTCAAGATGAAGGACAGGAATCACCGGATAATGATTTGATGTCGGAATCACTGAAAAATGAAATTGCCGCAGCGCTCGATACGCTAAAGGACAGAGAGCGGGAAATCATTAGAATGTATTTCGGGATTGACAGAGAATATCCGCTGACGTTGAACGAAATCGGAGAAGAATTCAGCGTGACTCGTGAAAGAGTCCGCCAGATAAAGGAAAAAGCGATACGGAGACTCAGGCATAAATCACGCAGCAAAAAACTGAGAGCATATCTCGGCTGACCCGTTAGGAGAAGACCACACTAAATATGGTACAAGTATTAGTAAGAAAAGACGAGCCGCTTGAAAAAGCGTTACGGAGATTTAAAAAGAAATACGAAAAAGCGGGTATCCTTAAGGACTTTAGAAAGAACTCCTACTACGTCAAACCGAGTCAGCAAAAGAGAATGAAAAAAGCGAAAGCGGAAAAAAGAGCCCGCAGAGCCGCTCTCGGATATAGACCGTATAGATAAATTCATCGTTTTGGGGAATCGTCCCACGACACCGATTTTTAATAAAATATCTCATTACCCGCCAGTTCAGATTTGCATTGTTGCGCATAGATCCCTAAACGATTATTATTAGAGTAAGTGTTTCAAAAAATCGTCCATAATATTAAAACCTCTCCCCGAATCTGACACCGAAATAATCAGCTTGCATATATATTATGATGGCAAAGAGCTCCGCGATCCACGGTGTGGAGCTCTTACTTTATACATCTATTTATTCTATTAGCGAACTATAAGAATCGGAGTATTAGCTCTTTGAAGTGTTTTAATCGGTTTACTTCCCATGAAAAACTTTTTCAGCGGTGATTGGCTGGAGACTCCCATTACCAGTATATTATCGTCCCCAGCAAACTCTATAAACGTATCGACAGGATCACCGATTCTTGTATGCTGTTCGAAATCCACACCCTGAGCTTTGAGCAGCTTCGCCGCTGCCTTAGCAGCGCGCTCGTACCCGGCGTTGTTCCCCTCTTTCTTCGACACGGTCAACATATTAATAAATAATTTCTGCTGTTTTGCTATTGTCGCTCCGAACCGGATTGCCCTCTTTGTTGCCTCCGAGTCGTCCACCAATAACAGGAGCTTATACGTTATATCACGTTTGTAATTCTGTACGACGAATATCGAAGTAGGTAGATATTGTATAAGGTTGTGAGCCATGTTCCTCTTTTTGCTGCCCCCTATAATGGTCATAAAATACTCGTCTTCATTTAGCTCCTGGCGAAGCTCATCAATGATTTCGCCTTCACGTAATATCAGATCGATATCATTGCCGTAACTTCCCGGCAGAACCATCCTGAACCTGCTGCCGCTCCCGACCAAATTTTTCGGATCAAAGTCGGCGGCGGAGAGATCAGTTTTCAAAAAACCGGATTCCTTTAAGTATTCGAACGCCCATTGAAGCACATCAACACCGGGATGGTATATCTCCCACTTTGCCAGACTATCCATGGCAAGCTGAACACCGCTGTCATAAATCTGTTTGGTCTTTCTGCCTACGTAAACAACGCTTAACCCCGCATCGAATGACCGGGCTATCCTCGATCCAATGTCAAGAGTAGGTTGGGAGTATTCTTTGCCCCCTATGGCAAGTAAAAATTTCATGCCGTCATTATCTCACTTTCCTGAACCAAGTTCAAGCATATTCAGCTTTCGATCACCACAGCAGGTTCGATACCACGTACAAAACGCAAATTGACATCACGAACATTTTCCAACCCGCCTTCAGAAAATCACGCGGTCTCACTAAACCGCTCGAATGAATGATCATACAGGTCGGCGACGCTACGACGGTCAAATAAGCAAAAGCGGAAGCGATAGCCGTGGCGAAGCCCATTTTAACCGCATCACCACCCATATTTAACACTATCGGACCGATTATCGCAATAGTCGCAGAGTTACTGAGCAAATTCGTAAGAAACCCGGTCAGCAGAACAGAAGTGAACCATTTTAAAACACCTATGTCTTCCGCCAAAAGCTGCATTACCGAAATCGATTGATCCGCTATCCACATCGCCGCTCCCGTTTCGTTCATCCTCAGCCCGATTGAAATCGCCGCTCCGAACAGGAGGATTATACCCCAGCTGGTATTACGGCTGATTTGGTTCCACTCTATTATTCCGAAAGTCAGATAGAGGAACACTCCGCTCAGAGCTACTATCCCGAGTCCGATTGTCGGACTTAAAAATACCCATCCCAAAAAAATCAAAACAAAAAGGAAGATGGAGAATATCTGTTTCTGACTCATCTTTCCGCTCTTCTCGACCTGTATCCTTAGCCGGCGAACGGCGTTGTCGAGGACAAGTATTTCCGGACGAAAGGTCCACCATAATATAATGACTGCCAGTGGGATTTCAATTAGAAGAATCGGATACGTATATTTCATCCACTCCAAGTACGATATCTCAGCAATACCGAATTCCGACCAGTACCCTATCATTATGACGTTTCTTCCTCCGCCTGAAGGTGTTCCTATTGAACCCATTGCGCTGCCGTATGCTATCGAAAACAGAATCAGCAACGTTAATTTCGCCACTTTCGAAGGATCTTTACTCGAATACCTGACTAACGTGAGTCCGACCGGCATCATCATTGCCGTTACGGTGTGCTCCCCGATGAAGGAGGACAATATGGCTGAGATACTTACAAATCCTACAATGATCCGCCAGGTTTTATTTCCGGTCAGTTTGATTATACCCAGCGCTAATCTCGTATCGAGTCCCTGACTGACAATTATTACGGCGAGCATAAGAGAGCCCATGATGAAAAAAACAGCATCGTTCATAAACGATTTCGCTACTTCATTAGGCGAAGCGATATCGAAGAGTACTTGCAATATCAAAATCAGCAGGGCTACGGCGGGAATAGGCAGCGGCTCGAATATGATCAGGATGATTGCGATGACGACAATTATTAAAACCCTGTACCCCTCTAAACTCAAGCCATCCGGGTGCGGAAGAAGAAACAGCGTCAGACCGACGGCGATCGCGAAAAGGAACCATCGCTTCTGGGTCAACCAATATATAATGCCCGCTATCATCTCAGAAATTCTCGAGAATGCGGTTATTGGTTTCGTTACAAACGTAACTCTTTACAGTTTTTATTCTATATAAAATGCTTTCTCTTCGGGTCGAAGCGTTCGAGCCATCCACAACGGACGGCGAAGTCCGCCGGGACCGGGTCCCGGACGCGCCATCTTCAGCCACTCTTTGTAAACCTTAAATGATTTATTGGTATCAACGAAGATATCTCCGTACTTCTCACCCTCCGCCGGCAGGTTGACCCGTACTTTCTGATGCCAGCAGTGCATTCCGGAAACTGGATCGGGGTGAACCGGGAAAGTTATGTTCTGATGAACACCTCCGTCGCGCCACCAGATTCGTTTGGAGTCTTTGTCCTTACTCTGAAACGGCCGCACAGACTCCTTGATAGACATCTTCCATTTACCGCTTTCTTCTTCGGTTATGGAAACCGTGTTCATCAGCCAGCTGTTTCCCTTCGAATCGTTCTCCCGCCGCCATCTGCCGATGTGATGCGAGCAGGCGATCACGTCCGGTTTTATACCCTCGGTAATCCAGACTTTATCAATGAAATAGCCTATTTCGGTCTCTATCTTCAGCAGGTCTCCGTTTCTTCTCACACCGATTTTCCGAGCGGTCTTGGGATGTATCCAGATCGGATTCCGGTGTGAGATTTCCACCAGCCATTTAGCGTTGGCAGAACGGCTGTGAATCATTGTCGGAAGCCTGAAAGTAGGAACCAGGACGAACTCATTTTTCGACTTATCCAGATTATCGGGATGAATATGACTTTTTATGTAATTCGGAATCGTGTATTCCTCCCACTTCCATTCTTTCATCGTGTTCGAGAAAAATTCCTGTTTCTTTGTTGGGGTGGGGAATCCGACGACAGCTTTATCACCTTCCTGAACACCTATCACTTTTCCGTCCTTCAGAACCTGATGCTTATCATTGACCTCAGCGCCTTCAACGATTGAGCTGTCAAGCGGTTTCAGGTGTTTCTCGAATGAGGCGCTTTCAATCTCGAACGCACCGTATTTCCTCATGTAATCCAGCGGATTTAAGCCTTCTTCGGATGCTTTTTCTTTTAGTCCGGGAACGTTTTCGAAAATATACCTGTAATATTCGTCCACAGTTATCTTTTCGCCGTCCCTGTACGGAGATTTAAAATGCTTCCTTATCTCCAGAGATTCGTCGGGGTCGATCTTCCATGACAGCTCTATCCAGAATTCGTCCTCCTCCCACACTTCACCCGGATTCACCTCATGCGTAAATTCGAACTCTTTTCCTTCCCGGCGCGGCGGGCGACCTCCCTCAAAACCGGCTGCCGGAAAGCAATCCACATACCGGAGTGTGTCTCGTAGGAGTTCAGATCGTGCCGTTCGCTCGCATGCCCCATAGGCAGCACGTAATCAGCCCAATACGCCGTCTCGTTCCATGTCGGAGTCAGAGCCACATGACATTTAATCTTTGACTCGTCCCGAAGAACCTCTATCCACGTAAAGCCGTCCGGGTAAGTCCATACCGGATTAAATACCCGCGTGAAATACACGTCGAGCTCGCCGCGTCCCTCCTTCAGGAAGTGCGGAAGCAGGAAACTCATTTCGTGGTGCGCTAAAGGATATTCCCTCGGATAATGCAACTCGTTCCAGAATTTCTGCGCCGGCGGCACGTCGAAGAACGTCGGCTTGAACTTATTCCACCTGCTCGGGGAGGTGCCTCCGACCGTTCCCACGCTTCCGGTGAGAACGTTAAGAAAATGCAGACACCTCGCCACCTGCCACCCGCCGAGGTTTCCGCTACCCGCCGCACGCCAGTTATGCGTCGAGAGACGCTTGCCCGCTTTTCCGACCAGCCGCGCGGCTTTAAGTATGGAATCGGGTTCGATACCTGCCTCCTTTGCCGCAAACTCCGGCGTAAATTCGCTGTACTCATCCTTGAGTTTTTCTATGAACCGGGTAAAACTAACTTCCTCCTGAGGATGCACCTGCTGCATATAATCCTGCCAGTTTATCCATGTCTCGAGAAACTCCCCGTCGTACATCTCCTCATCGAGAATTATCTTTACCATTGCGAGGAGAACCGCAGCTTCGGAACCGGGGTATGTCGGCATCCAGACGTCAGCCATGGAGGCGGTGTTCGAGAGCCGTGGGTCCATGACAATCAGGTTAGCTCCCTCCATCATTCCCTCGATTATACGCTGTGCGTGAGGATTAAAATAATGTCCCGTTTCGAGATGCGAACTTATCAGCAGTATCGTCTCTGCGTTTGCGTGATCGGGAGAAGGCCTGTCGAACATTTGCCAGAGAGCGTAACCCATACGGGCGCCGGAGGAACAGATATTGGTGTGCGAGTTATGACCGTCCACGCCCCACGCCTGAAGCACACGCTCTGTGTAGCCTTCGTGACCCGGCCTTCCGACATGATAGACGATGTTATTCTGTCTTCCGGCATTGAGCGAATCCCGGATTCTCCCGGATATGTCGTCCAACGCCTCTTCCCAGGACAGCCGTTCCCATTCACCGCAACTATTTCACCCGAAAATGGCGATTTTACAGGTCCAACCCATTTGCCACTCTCTACCGTAGCTAAACTTTTACCTTTTTTTATTGTCTTTCCTACTTTCTTCGGCATACAATGGATAACGGAGCCCGCCATCGTCTGGGCAATGTCTGTAAATCCAATCTCAATAGTTCCGTCATCGTTACACCTTATCCAGACGTTGAATTCGATATGGTACAGTAAGTCGTCCGGCAATAGGCAATTTTTTACTTCTCCTATGGCTTTACTCCCTTGCTAATAACTTAAAACCAGGTCACTGTCCATTCCGATGTCGGTCATATACGCCGCCCCGATAACACCGTCACACTCTTCTATCAGGTCATCCTCCGTCATATCGTGAAGCTGTAGTGAATCTGAACAGACCCGCATCGTAACGCCCGCTTCCTTTGCCTCTCGTATGAAGTCGATGATTTTTTTCCCGCCCTCTTTCGCTATAATATTTTCAGCCAAACCCTTTTTCATGAGGAGAGTTCCGTCAATCTGGAAGATCATCTCTGCCTCGTTATCCATTGCCACGGCTACATTTGCCATATAAAAAGGAGTGGCGCATCTTTGGGGCGTATCAGGGCCGGAAGTCATAAAAATGGTAACTTTACCTTTCTCAACCATAATTTAGTTTCCTTATTTTTTTAAAGCGGCAGAGCCGCATTATTAAAAAACAAGGTCATCTACTTTTTAGTTGATGACCTTTAAAGACTTTTTTTCGCAGCCTGGCGCAGCATGACACAATCAATGCGGGCGCTTTCTCCGCCGAATTCACAGTTCTATTCATTTCATTCATTGAACAGTCTATCTGCATACCCTTGCTATTCTAATTCCAGACCGGAGGAATTTTTATCGGGCTTAATTTCTTCCCATCATGGAACACACAAATGTAGTCTTTATGTACTTGCCTTTAAACAACCGGCAATTACTGATCTCCTCTTCTCATCGGCTGACTATAAGGACTCACATCGATCCGAATAGATTGCCGAAAGAGTAATCAGATGAAGAGCTGAATATCGGAATCCATGGCAAATTCAAGAAACGTTGCCGCGCCGGCCACTTCTATGCCGTCTATGAATTCTTCCCTTTTAAATCCGAAGACGTCCATTGTCATCTGGCATCCGATTAGTTTGACGTTGCTTTCGAGACATATAGTCCTGAGCTCTTCAATAGTGGCAACGCCCTTCTTCTTGAACGTCTGCTTCATTAGCGCTGTAGCGGCTGTTTCAAATCCCGGAACGTTCGCCATGATTATGTTTGGAATAGGCCAATTAAAATTCTTCAGCGCTTTAGGACCAAACGGGAGCTTCATCGGCATTGCCGGATTTGCCTGCGGGGCTACCTTGGCATCCAAATCCTTTTTTAACAATGAAAGTCCGTAAAACGTAAAAAAGATCGCTACTTCCATGTCCATTGCCGCAGCCGTTGAAGCAAGTATAAACGGAGGATATGCCCAATCAAGTGTTCCCCTTGACGCTATCAACGCCATTTTCTTTTTTTCACCATTCTTTTTGCTCATCTAAACCTCCTGAGTTATTTACCGGCTCGGTTAAATAAATTCTCTTTTAAATCAGGCTACTTTCCTGACATAGAAGATAAACTCGTTGTCAGCAGTGATACTTTCGAGCAGCTCATGCCCTGTTCGGCGTGACCACGCTGCCATATCGTTTATCGCACCCGGATCAGTCGCGACCATTTTTAGTATCTGGTCCACTTCCATAGAGTCGATCATCTTTTTAGTCTTAACTATCGGGAGCGGACACTGCATACCCTTGCAGTCCAATAATTGATCTTCCTGATATTCTGCCATATCTATACCTCCGCTTGCATTAGTTGAATAGATTCTATTTTCCATTCCCCCGACTGAATTTTCTGCTGACAATCTATTACA
>JADFGO010000065.1 GCA_022567655.1 Candidatus Neomarinimicrobiota bacterium | reverse complement strand
CTTCGCCATCATCTTTCGATTATAATTCATCAATGGGATTGCTAACCATGATTTCGATCACTTTTGCTCTGTTGGCGGATTTTTTCTTACTGCCGGCAATTATAATAATCGGATGGTGTCAGGACAAGTCCTGACTACCAAAAATCCGTTTGATATTTTATCAATTACCACCAGCCGAGAATCTTCCACCATCCCAAGCCGACAGTGAACCAGATAGTCAGATGGAATAGCGAGACAAGAAATCCGATGGAAAACCATCGGCCGGGCTTAACGTAACCGAGTCCGAAGTAAATAACGACGGGTCCGGTTGAATAATTGGTAGTACAGGCGCACAGATTTGAGAAATAAGCCATGAGCGCTATCGTGAGTAGAACCGGCGCGCCGGCTCCGAGAGCAACAATGAAAAAAGCTGCAGCGAGGGCAAAAATATGCGCCGTGAGCATTGAAAAGAAATACATGCTGTAAAAGTAAATCAGGGCTAATACTATTACGACAGTCAGACCGTTTAAACCGGATACAGCGAGCTGCATCTCATTTGCGAACCAGTCGACCATACCGTAGTTTTTAAGCATGTTGGCCATTGTGAGCAGCCCTCCGAGCCAGACGAGCGTGTCCCATGCTTGTGAATTGCGGGCGATGTCATTCCAATCCTGAGTTTTTGTGATGAGCAGGATAGAAACGCCTATCCATGCGGTGAGCGTAGTGCCCATACCGTGAACAGCTTTTGTCGACCAGAGCAGGAGGAGAAATACGAAAATAATTCCCATAATCTTTTCATTTGCTTTCCACGCACCCATCTGCCTGAGCTCCGATTCCGCTTTTCCATGAGCTGCCGCCGTATCGGTTAGAGAAGGTTTTGTTAATAGTTTTATGAAGGGCGGAAGCAATGCTAACCCGACTAATCCCGGCACAATAGCGCCTAACGCCCACATCCCCCACGTAAATTCAATTCCGAAAATGACTTTCGCCGACTCGGCAAGGACGGGGTTCGCCGCCATGCCGGTTAGAAACATCGCCGCGGTTATGAGGTTTGCGTGTGCCCCGAGTGTTGTAAGAAACTCGCCCGCTCTTTCCGGTTTATCCTCCGGGAAAGAATCAAGAGCTTCGGAAAGCGACCGCGTTATGGGAGCAAGGATACCCCCTCCGCGGGCGGTGTTTGACGGAACCACAGGTCCTAAGATCAGTTCGGCTCCCGTTATCGCATAGCCCAATCCAAGGGTTGTTTTACCCAATTTACTCACTAATAAAAGCGCTATCCTCCGTCCGAACCCGGTTTTGATAACAGACCCGGCTATCAGAAACGCTGCAACAACCAGCCATACGGTGGAGTTTCCGTACCCGCTGAGCGCTTCATCGACGGTGAGGGTTTTTGTCAGCATAAGCGTCATCAGTCCGAATATCACCATAGCCCCCATGGGGAACGGGCGGAGGATGAAGCTGAATATCACCGGAATAAAGACAGAGAAGAGATGCCACCCCTTGACAGGGATAGAATCGGAAACCGGAAAATACCAGAGGATCAGACCCAACAAGAAACAGATCGTAAGTTTCAGATAAGGCTCTTTAGTGTATGAAGATAATATGTTCATTTTCCCATCCTGATGAAGCATAATGTATGAAAATCCGTTGAAAAGTTAAGAACTTTTTCATGAAAGAAACAGAGATGAAATGACTCATATAAATTTATATAAGAAGCAGTAAAAAAAGCTTGTAACCTGTCGAAAACACTATATATTACAAGGCTGCGGTAGCAGACTACCAGTTAGAGTGCTAATCGCGGTAAGAATTGAAATAACAATGGGTTACGTAATAACGGAGGACCGAAAATGGCATTAAAAATCAAACCTTTGGCTGACAGAGTAGTTGTCCAACCGGATGCGGCTGAGGAGAAGAGTGAAGGCGGAATTATTCTGCCGGATACAGTACAGGAAAAACCCCAAAAAGGGAAAATAGTAGCTCTCGGAGCGGGTAAAACTTCGGATAGCGGCGAGTTGATCAAACCTGAAGTAAAAGTCGGTGACAAAGTGCTTTACGGCAAGTATTCGGGCAATGAGATCACTCTCGGCGGCGAGGAATACCTAATAATGCGCGAAAGCGACATTCTCGCTGTTATATAAACCGCCGTGCACGAATTGATAAAAAAGGAGAATAATTAAAAATGGCAAAGAATATTGAATTTGAATCCGAAGCCCGCATGAAGCTGAAAGCCGGTGTTGATAAACTGGCCAGGGCTGTAGCGGTAACGCTCGGACCGAAAGGACGAAACGTCGTCCTTGAGAAAAAATTTGGTGCGCCCACCATTACGAAAGACGGTGTTACGGTTGCCAAAGAAATCGAATTAAAAGATGAAATGGAAAACATAGGCGCTCAGATGGTCAGGGAAGTAGCTTCCAAGACGTCTGACGTAGCGGGTGACGGTACAACGACTGCAACAATATTGGCGCAGGCTATACTTAACGAAGGCCTCAAAAATGTTGCTGCCGGGTCAAATCCGATGGATTTGAAACGGGGTATTGACATCGCCGTAACGGCTGTCGTAGCCGAGCTTCACAAGATGAGCAAACCGCTTCCGGGCAGGGAAGAGATCGCTCAGGTCGGAAGCATTTCTGCTAATAACGACCAGGAAATAGGCGACCTGATAGCCGATGCTATGGAAAAGGTCGGAAAGGACGGGGTCATTACTGTCGAAGAGGCAAAATCTACCGATACCTCATTAGAGGTCGTAGAAGGTATGCAGTTCGACCGCGGGTATCTCTCTCCGTATTTCGTGACAAATGCAGACAGCATGGAAGCGATATTAGAGGAGCCCTACATTCTCATACATGACAAGAAGATAAGCAATATGAAAGATCTTCTCCCGATTCTTGAGAAAGTGTCTCAGCTCGGTAAACCGCTCCTGATAATTTCGGAGGACGTAGACGGAGAGGCGCTTGCTACCATTGTCGTAAACAAACTCAGAGGCACTCTGAAGATAGCTGCCGTCAAGGCTCCGGGATTTGGCGATAGGCGTAAATCTATGCTTGAAGATATCGCTGTACTGACCGGTGGTACAGTCATTTCCGAGGAAAGAGGCTTCAAACTCGAAAATGCGACTACATCGTACCTTGGTCAGGCTAAACGGATAACGATAGACAAGGACAACACTACGATAGTCGAGGGTGGCGGAAAATCCGAGGATATTAAGGCAAGGATCAATCAACTCAAGTCTCAGGTTGAATCTTCCACGTCGGATTACGATAAAGAAAAACTTCAGGAACGCCTGGCGAAACTTGCTGGCGGCGTAGCGGTTCTCAGCGTCGGCGCGGCGACCGAAATTGAGATGAAAGATAAGAAAGCGCGAGTCGAGGATGCGCTTCATGCCACTCGAGCGGCGGTCCAGGAGGGTATAATTCCCGGCGGCGGTGTAGCGTATATCCGTGCGCTGAAATCCCTCGATAAGTTAAAAGTGACGGGTGATCAGAGGGTCGGCGTGGACATTGTTCGCAGGGCGCTTGAAAGCCCCCTTCGCAAGATAGCCGAGAATGCAGGTTGGGAAGGCTCTATAGTTGCTCAGAAAGTTAAGGACGGAAAAGACGATTTCGGCTTTAATGCTGCAAGTGAGAAGTTCGTTCCCTTGATTGCAGACGGCGTCATCGACCCGACGAAGGTTGCGCGGACAGCGTTAGAGAATGCCGCTTCTGTAGCGGGATTGATGATAACCACGGAAGCCGTAATCGCAGAAGAACCTGAAAAAGAGAGTTCCGGGCCCCCGATGCCTCCGGGTGGAATGGGCGGAATGTATTAAACGCTCGAATCATTACTTAAACCCCGTCTCTACAGGCGGGGTTTTTTGTTTGCCATTTCCAATGGTTTGCATCTGAAGAAGAAAAGCCTGATATTAGGCGTCATCAACCAAACATAACGGAGCTCCGGTGATAATAAAAAGCATCATTCGTACGATATTATCGTTTCATTTATTAGGATTTACAATTGCGTACGGAAGCGATTCACTCACGGTGGCAAAAATTATGGCGATTCCGTCAATCTCCGGTGAAAGAGCAAGAATATCCTCAATTTCCCCTGACGGCAGCAGACTCCTGTACTTTATCGATGAAAGCGGGAATCACGATTGGGAGCTGTTTCTCGCAAACACAAAAACCGGAGAGAGTGAGACAGTGGAAGGAATTCCCGGAAGCGCGAAGAATATTTCATGGCACACCGACGGTAACAGGCTTCTTTATACGTCAGAGGAAGACATACATATTTTTGACCTGAGCAAGAGAGAGTCGAATCAATTAACTAAAACACCCGGCATTGAATCTTCAGTCAGTTGGACGAACGATGGAAATGGTATTTTATACCGCTATGATAAAAGTTATCGTATCCTGCCTCTCGACGGCGGCGCCTACATTCAGATAACGGAAAAGCCGGATGAGAACGAGGCTGATTACGAAGGCACCCTTTCTCCGGACGGCACAAGATTCTTGTTCAAAAGAGTAAGCGAAAGCGATCATTGGGAGATGCACTGGGCGGATTATCTGCCGGAAACCGTCGAACCGAAATCGTCAAAAAGGGGCGTAGGTTCGGGGAAAATCGGTTTGGTCGAGGTTGACGGAAACGCTGAAGTAAAATGGATTAAGCCTCCCTGGGAAGAAAAGTACAGAATTTTTCAATTCCGCTGGTCGGACGATTCCAATATGCTGTATGCTCATCTTGTCTCTGTCGATTTTCATACGAGAAAAATATTTGTTTATCGCTTGAAGGAAAAAATCTGGAAAGAGGTCTGGGAAGAAAAAGACGATAAATGGATCGGCGGACCGCGCCTGACAGCCCTATGGTCCCCGTCTGGAAAGAATCTCCTGATCTCCTCAGAAAAGGACGGCTGGAATCACCTTTATCTCAATGAAACGAACAAAAAGAAGAACAAAAGATTGACCAAAGGCAAGTGGGAAGTGCAGGAATTCGAGTGGCTATCGGATGAAGAGCTGTTTTTCGCTTCAAACGAAGAGGAGTTATCCGAAAGACATTTTTATCTTTTGAACGTAAAGGAGAAAAAACGAAGGAAACTCAACACCGAAAGGGGCTACAACAGCGGCGCAGAGCTCTCCGACGATCGGTCCACGGTAGTGTATTTCCACGATAATCAGGGTCAGCCGCCTGAAATATACGCCTTGAGTTTAGAGGAGGGAGCCGTCCCGGTGCAGATCACAAATACGGTTCCCGAAGATTACGCCGATCATAACTGGACGATACCGGAGATAGTCGAATTCAAAAGCCACGTGGACGGAAAAAACATTCGCGCAAATCTGTATAAACCTCAGGAGTTCCAGCCGGGAAAAGAGTATCCGACAATTATCTTCGTACACGGCGCCGGATATCGTCAAAACGTCACGAAGGGATGGACCCACTACTGGCGTGAATTCATGTTTCATACGGTTTTGAACAGGCGCGGGTATGTCGTCATGGACGTCGATTACCGGGGGAGCGCGGGGTACGGGCGTAACTGGCGCACCGACGTTTACATGCATCTCGGCGGTCTCGATCTCGACGATATAGTTTCCGGCGTCAAATGGGGTATGGACGAGGGTTTTATCGATGAGGAACGGATAGGGATATACGGCGGCTCCTATGGCGGTTTTATGGCGATAATGGCTCTGGCAAAAGAGCCTGAACTCTTCGCCGCCGGCGCCGGTCTTCGTTCTGTCACCGACTGGGTGAATTACTACTACAGCAATCCGTTCTACACAGCTAAACGACTCGGTTTACCCGAAGAAAACAAAGAGGCGTACGAGCGTTCTTCACCGATTCATTTCATCGATAATCTCAAATCGCCGCTGCTGCTCCTTCACGGCGTCCTCGATGCCAACGTTCAGTTTCAGGACGCTGTACAGCTTGTACAGAAACTCATCGACGGAGGGAAAGATTTTGAACTCATGATCTATCCGAAGGAAGCGCATTCATTCAAAACGGCGGAAGCATGGACAGATGAATATACGCGAATTCTGAATTTTATGGAGATACACGTCCGGAATAAATGAGAGACAGCTTATTGTGGCAGTCAGGACTTGTCCTGACGCATCAACAATTGTTCGGTCAGGATAAATCCTGACTCGCACATAGCATTCTCCAGCGGAGAACGGATTCGTTCCTACTTGAAAGAAAATTAACCGGAACAGATGTCCCGTAAGAAAATAACATACTGGGAGTTGATCAGGGGCAACCCCGATTTCCGGAAGCTCTGGCTCGGTCAACTCGTCAGTAACCTCGGTGACTGGTTCAACACGATTGCTCTGTATGGTCTTATTATCGAACTGTCGGGAACCGGACAGGCGATTGCCGGAGTCTTGATTGCCAAGCTTCTCCCGAACTTTTTTGTAGGACCTTATGCCGGTGTAATTGTTGACCGGTTCGACAGAAAGAAGATAATGATCTGGACAGACATTCTCCGGGGAGTGCTTGTCCTCGGTTTTATATTCATGACTTCCAAAGATCATCTCTGGATCGCATATTCATTGATGGTTTTGCAGATGGTGCTCGGCAGTTTTTTCGAACCGGCGAGAACCGCTGTAATTCCCAATATCACCAAGCGAAGTGAGTTGGTCGCCGCAAACGCACTCGCGGGAAGCACCTGGTCGGCAATGCTTGCGATCGGTGCGGCTGTCGGTGGACTCGTTACGGCACTTATCGGCAGAGATTTGGCTTTTGTCGTTGATTCCGGTACGTTTTTTCTGTCGGCGTATTTTATCTATCAGATTCCATCACTCAAAGCTGCTGACCATGAAGAGAGTAAAGAGAAAGGAGCGGGGATAAAGCAGCTGATCGCCGGGATAAAGTATGTGAAGGACGATTTGTACAGAACCGGACTTATTTTCGTCAAGCCGGGGCTCGCATTGAGCGGTGGATTATTGACGCTCCTTCCGATATTCACCGAAAGGGTATATACGAACGACCCTTTTAAGCTCTACGGCTGCGCTTGGATATCTGTATGCGATGCGGGGAGCCGGGGCTTTCGTTGGTCCGATTCTTATAAGAAATTATTTCGGTGAAAGCCCGAGGGTGATGAGAAGGAGTATCGGCGTCGGCTACCTGATGATCTCTCTCTCGTTTATAATGTTCAGCCTGTCTCCCGATATCTGGACAGCGTCCATATTCGTTTTTACGGGTACTTTTGGAGGCGCCTCTCTCTGGTTTTTCAGTACCACGCTTGCTCATATAGAGGTAGAGGACAGATTCAGAGGGAGATTCTTCGCTCTGGAATTGGCTATATTTACGGCAATATTCTCCCTCTCAACCGTTGTGGTCGGATGGGCGTTAGACAACCTCAATCTTACTCCGAGAGAAGTAGCTTTCAATCTGGCGCTGGTTCCTCTTCTTCCGGCGTTCCTCTGGTTCGTCTTCTTATTCAGCTATAAAAAGAGACGGGGCGATAAGATGGGAAGCGAAGATTGGAGCCCCGTTCACGGTCAGGACGGGATCACGGAAGGACTCGAAATTCCGCCGAGGGGTCTGGTGGACGATAAAGAATAAATTTCTCCCTTTCGCTCGATAGAAATTTCAAGAGAAACCACCCCCTGCCCCCTCCTTAGGAAGGAGGGGGTGCATTGATCCCGTCTATATCGCAAAGTAAATTGAGTGAAAATTTCATAAAGAATATTCCTTTTGATCCCCTCTAACTAAGAGGCAAATTCCCGCCATCGGCGGGAGGTTTCAGCTAATTAGCCCAGCCATTTATGGCTGGGATGAAGATCAACAACAATCTACACCAGGGCGTTCACGCCCTTTTGATATTTTTCTTATTGGCAGAGCTCCTAACACACTCCATTCGCAGTAGATAATCGAATGTGAGAGTCTTAGCACATATCTCCTTGCTATTATTACAAATAAACAGTTAATTTCATCCCGTAACGATAGAACAAATCCTTTAGAAAGGACCCGAATGGATTTAGAAATAAAGAGGCGTAAAACACGCCAGGTGATGGTCGGCGATGTTCCGGTAGGTGGAGACGCGCCGGTCAGCATACAGTCGATGACTACGACGAAGACCTGGAATCTGAAAGAGACACTGAAAGAGATACACGCCCTTGAGGAAGCAGGATGTCAGATAATCAGGGTGACGGTGCCGGACGAAGCATCGGCATCAGCGCTGCCGAAAATTAAGGCGGAGATGTCCGTTCCGCTCGTGGCGGATATTCATTTCAATTATAAGATGGCGCTGCTCGCGCTTGAGGCGGGAGTTGATAAGATTCGCATAAATCCGGGCAACATCGGAAAAGCTGAAAATGTAAAGGCCGTTCTTGACGGCTGTAAAGATAGGGGAGTGCCGATTCGCATAGGCGTCAACGCCGGCTCACTCGAAAAGGAGATAATAGAAAAGAATGGTTATCCTACACCTGAAGGGATGCTTGAATCGGCTTCTAAGCATATCGATATATGCGAGGAGAACGGATTTACGGATATTATCGTATCGCTGAAATCGTCCGACGTTGCGCTTATGATGGCTTCGTACAGGCTGTTTTCCGAAAAATATGATTATCCGCTGCACCTCGGAGTAACCGAAGCGGGAACGTACAAAACCGGAAGTATCAAATCGGCTGTCGGGATGGGCTCTCTTCTCGCCGATGGAATAGGCGACACTATTCGGGTATCTTTAGCGGACGATTCCGTAAAAGAAGTGAAAGTTGCAAAGGAAATTCTGAAATCGATCGGTTTGGCGAGCGGGGGAGTAACGGTAATTGCCTGCCCCACGTGCGGGAGGCTTGAGGTTGACCTTTTTAAGATAGCGAATGAAGTTGAAGAACGTACGGAGCATATAAAGACACCGATGAAAGTTGCGATTATGGGCTGCGCTGTCAACGGTCCCGGTGAATCACGCGAGGCTGATATCGGAATTGCGTGCGGAAAGCATGAAGCGCTGCTGTACAGGGACGGTGAATCGATTGGCAAGATCCCTGAAGAGGATGCGGTGGAAAGGCTTATAGAAGAAATAGAAAGCTACTCGAACAACCACTGAGATAATTGCGGGTTACTCTTCAGATATCCATATGCTTATTATTTTTTTATAACACTTCTCCCGCTCAGGAAGCGGAAGAATCGACCCGCTCCAGTTTTAAGATATATCTTTACTCCACAAAAGAAAACATAACTGTTGTGGGTAAAGTAACCGAACTCTCTGTTATTGATTTGCAACTCATGAATTTCCGCGACGACAGGTTCATCACCTTCGAGCCGGCAGCGGATAATCTTTTTATCGACCGTTACGGGAATTCAATAACGGCTGCCCTATTCGATTATGACTATATCGTTAATGAAATCTATCCCGGAAAGCAAATGGTACTTCATTTCTATCTCCCCCGATATAAAAGCATAACTCCGGGCGAAGTTTATTTCTTGACCTATAACAGCGGTGCGGATACGCTGATGTTGAGCCCGACTATGGACGAAGAGATCGAACTCTACGTCAAGCGGTTTGAAAAACGCGAAGACAAAAAATGGTATTGGAAGCTCGGTCAGGCAACTCTTTTTGCGACCGCCGCCGTACTCGGCTTCAGGCTTTTCTGATGGAAAGGGAACTGAAAGTCGGAATGGTCTCTAAAGTATTGAGCGCAGCGGTTCTCGGGGTTGAGGCGTATGTCGTTGACGTGGAATCACACCTTGATTCGCAGCTGCCGCAGTTTACTACTGTCGGTCTCCCCGATGCCGCGGTCAAGGAGAGCAGGGAGCGTGTTACAGCGGCGATCAAGAACTCCGGTTATCGGTTTCCGAATAAAAAGATTACCGTCAATCTCGCTCCCGCCGACGTAAAGAAGGAGGGCTCGGCTTTCGACCTGCCGATTGCCGTCGGAATACTCTCGGCGAGCGGAATCCTTTCCTCCGAAATGCTCGAAAACCACCTGATCTTGGGCGAACTGAGTCTTCAGGGAGGACTCAGACCAATACGCGGCGCTCTCAACATAGCTGTAATGGCGGGGAAGAAAAAACTGGGCGGGATCATACTCCCTAAGCAAAACGCAGAGGAAGCGGCTGTAGCGGGCGAAATACCTGTATTTCCCGTCGAGTCTCTCGAAGAGACAGTGGAGTTTCTGAAGGGAGAAAAGGAATTGACACCCCTGACTGTCGATCTTGAATCGATTATGAAGATAGCGCGAAAATATGAGACGGATTTCTCCGACGTGAAGGGACAGGCGCACGTTAAACGAGCGCTTGAAGTGGCAGCCGCAGGTGGCCATAATATCATCATGATAGGACCTCCGGGGAGCGGAAAAACTATGCTCGCAAAACGGCTTCCGAGCATACTGCCCGACCTTCGGATCGAAGAGGCGATCGAGACGACAATGATTCATTCGGTCATGGGACTTCTTCCTCCCGATAGGGGTTTGATAGCAACGAGACCTTTCCGTTCGCCGCATCACACTGTCAGCGAAGCGGGGCTTGTCGGCGGCGGAAGCGTGCCCAAACCGGGGGAGGTGAGTCTCTCCCACAACGGGGTTTTATTCCTCGACGAGCTCCCCGAGTTCGGAAAAAGTGTTCTCGAAGTTCTCCGTCAACCGCTTGAAGATGGATCCGTAACTATCTCGAGGGCGGCGATGTCATTGACATATCCCTGTAATATACTTCTTTCCTCTGCGATGAACCCATGCCCGTGCGGTTATTATACCGATCCGAACAACGATTGCAGCTGCACTACGCGTGAGATTCATAACTACATGAAACGAATATCGGGACCGCTGCTCGACAGGATAGATATACATATCGACGTACCGGCAGTTAAGTACTCCGAACTCTCCAGCAAGGAAAAAGGCGAACCGTCTGCCGCCATTCGCGAGCGGATCGAACGGGCGAGGGACGTGCAGTCGGAACGATTCAAGGACGTGAAAGGTCTGCACACAAACGCTCAGATGGAAACGAAACAGATTCGGAACTACTGTAAAATAGACGAAAGCGGCGACGAGCTTCTCCGAACAGCGATAAATAAACTCGGACTCTCCGCTCGGGCTTACGACCGGATACTGAAAGTCGGGCGCACCATCGCCGACCTCGAAGGCTCTGCCGATATCAAACCGGAATTCATCTCGGAAGCGATACAATACAGGACACTCGACCGGCAACTCTGGAATTGATTTAAAATCTTGTTAACCCCTGACTTTAGTCAGGGGACACTGAAATGTCGAATTACTTACGCGAACCGTTTTTCCCGAAGGTCACGAAGGACTCCCCCGACAGGATGCTGCTGGTTCAGAAAGATTTGTTCGAGTTCTTGCGTTACAAATGCTATGTAGAAATAACACTTCTACACGATATATTTAGCTTGCGTTTCTATAGTAAACTGGAATAACTTTGATAAGTCTATAAAATATTTCATTCAATAATGCAGTATATTTGCTTTCTCTTGAGGGGAGAATGTAAGTTTATAACAGAAGCCCGGTATTTTAAGCGATTCAATCAACGAAACCATAAAGGAGTGAAATGATGTCAAAATCAATTATCCATTTAATTGGTATTATGGCGCTGGTTCTTGTCCTAATCAGCGTCTCAACGGCTCAAGTGAAATTTGGAGCTACGTTAGGTGCTACCATCTCAAATCTTTCAACTGATCCTGACGAAGGAGTATCATCGGATTCAAAAACTGGCTTCACACTGGGAGCTTTCCTGGAATATCCTGTAAATGACAATCTCAATATAAGAAGCGGTGCGTCGTTTACCAAAAAAGGAGCGCAATTCAGTGCAGAAGAATCAGGAATAAAGGTTGATGGTTCTACAAATTTATCATATTTAACTGTTCCGATACTTGCCCAGTATAAATTCAACACCACTGCCACAACCCCATATGTAATAGGCGGATTGGATATAGGCATATTGATGAGTGCGGACGTTGAGGCTAAGATAAGTGGTACAATATTTGGAATAACTTTTGATTCAGACACAAGTTATAGCGTCAAGGACGACCTCTCTTCGACAGACATCGCCTTCAATGTCGGTGCAGGTTATATGATGGAGATGGGGAATGCCAGAGTATACGGAGAAATACTATATTCACTGGGATTATTGGACATAGACTCCGCTGGCGATGACGTAGCTGTAAAAACAAAGGGAATTATTGTAGCAGTCGGCTACATTTTCTAATTGATACAGTCTGAAAACCGTTAGTTAGTGTGCGGGTTAAATC
>JADFGO010000064.1 GCA_022567655.1 Candidatus Neomarinimicrobiota bacterium | reverse complement strand
ATTGAGTAATAGAGTTTTTTTATCTGCGGTTGACTCATCGATTCCTTATAATTGAACAGTTACCGTTCAAGTAACACTTTATATTATAAGAAAAGGAATTCGGGGAATCAAGTATTTTTTACTGTTTCTTTTTTAAAAACAATTACAGTAGCTAAAGATAAACACCCTGCCTCTTTATCAAAATGCTTATTGTTCTTCTTTAAATCTTTGTCTAAACGGATAAAAGACAGTTCCTGATTCGTACCCTGCTTCAGTGTAACGCCCCACGCAGCACTGTCGGCTACTTTGTGGTGGCTAAGAGTGCCGGGTTCACCACCCCCGCCCGTTATGAAGAAATAATTTCGCTGATCGGCGTGTAATCCAATCCGAACGCTTCGGCAACAGCTTTATGAGTTATAAATCCTTTGTATAAGTTTATACCCTTTGCTAAATCTTTCCTGGTTTTGATCGCGTCTTCATGATCGTTATTTGCAAGGAGCATTATGTATGGAAGGGTTGCATTGGTTAAAGCTATGGTCGAAGTGTACGGCACCGCGCCGGGCATGTTGGAGACACAATAATGAACTACGCCGTTGACCGTAAATGTCGGATTTTCATGCGTTGTCGGCTTGCACGTTTCTACGCAACCGCCCTGGTCGACTGCAACGTCCACAATTACGGATCCTTTTCTCATAATATTCAGCATATCTTTTGTAACGAGCTTCGGAGCTTTTGCGCCGGGAATCAAAACCGCACCCACTAACAGGTCCGTGAATTTAAGAAGTTTCCTGATATTCGCCGGATTTGACATAAGGGTGGTTACGTTATCAGGCATTACGTCATCGAGATGCCTCAGCCTTTCGAGATTCAGGTCGAGAATGTAAACTCTAGCTCCCATCCCCGCCGCAATTTTTGCTGCATTGCTCCCGACAATACCTCCGCCTAATATCATTACGGTTGCGGGTTCAACTCCCGGAACTCCCCCTAACAGAATTCCCGTTCCTCCGGAATGTGACTCAAGATATTTAGCCCCTTCCTGTATAGCCATTCTTCCCGCCACCTCACTCATAGGCACAAGTAAGGGAAGGGAATTATCATCGAGCTGAACAGTCTCATATGCTATCGCAATTCCCTTACTCTTAATAAAATTCTCCGTCAACTCCCTGCTCGCAGCGAAATGGAAGTAAGTAAACATCAGTTGACCTTCAGAGATCATCTTACACTCATCAGCCTGCGGCTCCTTGACTTTTACTATCATATCCGATTTTTGATATATTTCGGAAAGTTCATTGACTATCCGGGCGCCTGCTGATTGATACTCATCATCACTAAATCCGCTTTTTATCCCAGCGTCCTTTCCGATCAGCACTTCGTGTCCAGCCTTGACGAGTTGCTCCACACCGCCGGGAATCACTCCCACCCTATTCTCTTCCGCCTTGACCTCCTTCGGTATACCTATGATCATACGGGTAATAACTCCAGACTAATCGGTGAAAAATTCATCGTTTGTGGGTTCAATCGGGTTGAATGATTGTTACAACCATATCATCCTCATTGAAGATATCTTCACTCAAACTCATAACGTCGTCCAATTCCACCGAATCGATCTTTTTTATGAGCTCTTCTATCGGTGAATAATCTCCGAAATACATCTCCCGAATCGCAATGCGGTTCATCCTGCTCATCATACTTTCCATGGATATCAATGCGCCTCCCTTCCATTGTGCCCGTGCGCTTTGAATCTCCTCAGATTTAACAGGAGCGGATTTTAAGGCATATAGCTCATCCTTTATAAGTTCTATTACCTTGTCGGTTTTCGAAGCATCCGTTCCCGCATAAACACAAAAATAACCGGTGTCGTAAAGAAATTCAGGGAAGCTGTATATGCTGTAAACAAAGCCGTACTTTTCGCGGATATTCTGAAAGAGACGGGTACTCATGCCGCCGCTCAAAATCGTATTTAGTACGAGCATCGCATATCTGCGGTCGTCATCATACGATATTGCTCTAAACCCCAAACATATATGGGACTGAGTAATCGGAGATTTCGTCCTGTTGATTCCTCTGTTGAATTCGCCATTCGGTGGATTATACGAGTTATCAGAATTCGAGCTCTCAATAGGGAAATAATTTTCAACCACTGATTTGAATATGTTGTGGTCTACGTTTCCTGCGGCAGCTACAATGATATTTCCGGGAGTGTAATTGGTCTTCCGGAATTCCTTCAATTGATCACTCTTCATACTCTTGATCGAATTTTCCGTACCAAGTATCGGCATTCCCAGGGGATGTCCCGGGTAGAGATCAGAAATAAATTTTTCCACTACCAGTTGACTCGGTGTATCCGCCACCCCCTTAATCTCCTCGATGATAACTCCTTTTTCGGTATCCGTTACATTCTCATCAAGCAGGGCATTTTGAACAAGATCGGATAATACATCAACCGATTCTTCAAGATGCTCATCGAGTATACGGGCAAAATAACATGTATATTCCTCGCCCGTCACCGCATTGAGCATCCCGCCTATCGATTCGAGAGAATTCGCTATCTGAAAAGAGTCTTTATTCTCTGTCCCTTTGAAAACCATGTGTTCAAGAAAATGTGCGGCGCCGTGGTTATCCGTATTTTCATTTCTCGCGCCGGTGGCGATAAAGACACCTATCGCCGCAGAATGGACGTACTCGTTACTTTCGCTGATAACTCTTATACCGTTATCAAGCAGAGTCTTATTGTATTGTCCCTCGGTCATCATCTCCGGTTCCTGTTTCCGCCACCCCTTCTCGGGGGTCTCCGACTGTCTTTTTTAGGTTCGTCAACCCATCCTTCGGGTTTTTCAAGCAGCGCTCTTCTCGACAGATCATACCTACCCTGGTCGTCCACCTTCAGGAGTTTTACCCTGACTTCATCACCATACTTGAGGACGTCCTCTACATTTTCCACCCGCTTATATTCCAATTCCGAAATATGAACGAGCCCTTCCTTGCCGGGCATAAATTCCACAAAAGCGCCGAAGTTCATTATTTTTTTAACTACAGCATCGTACTCTTCACCGACTTCCGGCATTCTGAGAATGTTTTCGATCATCTCTTTCGCTCTTTCAGCCGGACCGCCTCCCACCGAGGAGATGAGGACCGTACCATCGTCTTCAATCTCAACCTTTGCCTCGGTTTCGGATTGTATCTTTTTGATGATTTTTCCTCCGGGCCCTATGATCTCTCCGATTCTATCAACAGGCACCTGAAGGAAGAGTATCCGTGGAGCGTATTGAGATATATCGTCATTCGGTTTTGACATAGTCTTGTCCATGATATCCAAAATATGAACACGACCTTCCTTCGCCTGGTTTATCGCCTTTTCAAGCATTTCGACGCTTATTCCATCAATTTTCAGATCCATCTGAATCGCCGTAACTCCGTCACGAGTACCGGCGAGTTTGAAGTCCATATCGCCCATATGGTCTTCTGTCCCGAGTATGTCCGATATGATCTCTGTTTTATCGCCCTCCTTTATGAGCCCCATTGCAATTCCGGCAACAGGTTTACTAATCGGGACTCCGGCGTCCATGAGCGCTAACGAACTCGCACAAACGGTTGCCATTGACGAGGAGCCGTTCGATTCCATGATATCGGATACAATCCTGAGAGTGTATGGAAAATCTTCTGCCGCCGGTAGTACGGGCTTGATCGCTCTTTCGGCAAGCTTCCCATGCCCGACTTCACGACGGCTCACACCCCGTATAAATCTCGCCTCGCCAACGGAGAATGGGGGAAAGTTGTAGTGAAGCATATATTTACTGTATCGTTCACCTTCGACACCATCGATTTTTTGTTCATCCATCTTTGTTCCGAGAGTTACAGCTGTCAGGCTCTGTGTCTCTCCCCTCGTAAACAGAGACGACCCGTGAGCCCTCGGGAGAAATTCCACTTCACAAGAAATCTCACGGATATCTTTTGGCCCTCTGCCGTCCAGCCGCAATCCTTTTTCGAGTATCTTACTCCTGAGGTCGGTTTTTTCTAAATCATGGATGACATCTTTAATAGCTCTTTCGCTTTCCGGGTATTTTTCCTCTAAGCTTGTTAGGACATCATTCGTGAACTGTTTGATGAAGTTGGAGCGTTCGTTTTTTATAGCCCCCTTCATCTCGTTTGCTTTTTTTACATTATCTGATACCAATTTTGTCACGTCATCAACCAATTCCTGATTCACTTCCGGAGCAGGGAATTCCCTTTTGGGTCTCCCGCATTCTTCAACGAGTTCATCGATAAGAGTTACGATCTTTTTAACGTTTTCCTGTCCGAAAGATAATGCTTCGAGCATCCTCGATTCCGCTACTTCATTTAATTGTCCTTCAACCATAACGAGTGAATCTTTTTTCCCGGATACAATAATGTCTATATCGCATTCGTCCGCCTGACTCAACAATGGGTTGATGACCAGTTCGCCATCCAGCTCACCCACCCGAACAGCAGCGATAGGTCCGTTAAACGGAATGTCGGAAATTGCCAGAGCCGCCGAACCCGCTATCATGCCGAGGGTGTCGGCATCGTTCTCCTGATCGCTTGAGATCACGAATATTATTACCTGTGTCTCATTATTGAATCCGTCCGGAAAGAGAGGCCTTATCGACCTGTCGGTCATTCTTGCGGATAGTATCTCTTTTTCCGTAGGTCTGCCCTCTCGCTTGAAAAAACCGCCGGGAATTTTACCGGCAGCGTAATGTTTTTCACGATATTCTACGGTAAGCGGAAAGAAATCAATTCCTTCTCTCGGCTCATCGCTCGCCACGGCGGTGGCAATTACCATAGTATCTCCATATGAAGCCAATATAGACCCGTCGGCTTGTCTTGCGATGCGCCCGGTTTCTAATTTTAGTGTTCTACCCCCAATTTCAATTTCTTTTATAATCACTTATAACTCCTTATTATTTTTCCCAAAAGCACCCGTTACCTTCTCAGATTCAACGTTTTTATCAAATCACGATACTTTTCAAGATGTTTAATTTCCAGATAGTTTAGAAGCCTTCTTCTTTTACCGACCATCATGACCAATCCTCTTCTTGTGTGGTGATCATGTTTATGTTGTTTTAGGTGCTCGGTTAAGTTTGCAATTCTTCTTGTTAATAATGCGATTTGGACTTCGGTCGAACCGGTGTTCTTTTCACCTGTTCCAAATTCGCTGACTATGTTTGATTTCTCTTCCTTAGTCAAGCCCATATAATTTCATCCCTCTCTCTTTTAAAATGTCACACTTCAAATTGTCAATATGCTCATGCGCTGCAAGCGATCTTATCCTTGTTCAACTGCTCTATCAAATCCTCCGGAGAATCAAACTTTTTTTCATCACGAATTCGCGATAAAAAACTTATGCGCAGCAGGTCACCGTATATATCCTTCAGTTCATCCAAAAGAATATGTACTTCTACCGTTAGATCAGTACCGTTAAATGTTGGTCTGACACCAATGTTAGCCATTCCGCGATAGCTGTCTTCTTTATGATGAACTTCTACACAGTACACGCCGTTTCTCGGCAGAGCTTTTACCTTATTGTCGATCTCAATATTAGCCGTTGGGAAGTCGATTTGTTTTCCTATACCCTCGCCTCTTACGACTTTACCCGACAACGCATAGTTTCTCGACAGGAGTTCTTTTATGGTTACGACGTCCCCTTCGATAGTAAGGAGATTTCTTATTCTTGTGCTGCTTACCGGAGAACCGCCTATGTTTACCGGACCTACAATTTCGGTCGTGAATCCGCATTCTCCTCCGAGGGATTGCAGGGTTTCGGAATTACCGGACCTGTCTCTGCCGAAATTGTGATCGTATCCCATTATAATCGCCTCCGCCTTAAATCTTTGACAAAGCGTATCCCTGACGAATATTTTCGGATCTGTTCGTGAAAATTCTTCTGTAAATGGTATCACCATTAAAGTGTCGATGTCGAATTTAGACAGCGCATCAATTTTTTCATCAAGCGTAGTCAATATTTTTATCGGAGAATATGATTCCGGCATCTTTACAATTTCTTTGGGATGGGGATCAAAAGTTACTACGGTTGTTTTCAGATTTCTCTTCTTCCCGGTACGGAGGAGAACGTTGATAATTTTCTGATGCCCTAAATGAACTCCGTCAAATGTGCCGACGGTTAACGCAGCCGGTTCAGCCGCTTTATAGGAGGAGATATCACTGACTATATCCATCAGTACTCCTATCCCCTATCGATTTTATCGAGGAGTTTCTGAACCTTAATGGCATTATCCAATGACTCATCCAGAGACAATTTCAGCGCAGGTGTATATCTTAAATTCAGATTCTGAGCCAATAAGTAACGCATTTTCTTCTTATACTCCATAAGGTTCGCGAAATGAGTTTTCCTCACTTCCCTGTCTCCGTGTATCGACAGGTATACCTTAGCGTGTTTCAGATCGTTAGACATATCTACCTGAGTAATAGTTACAAATCCAAAATCCGCATTCAGGTCACCTCTAATCAGTATTTCCGCTAATTCCCTTTTGACAAGATCCCCTACTCTGTCGGCTCTTCTGTACGGTTGTCTTACCACACCTCTTCCTGCGAATCGATTATTTCCACCGGATACCGTCTTTCAATATCCTTTTGAATATTTTGAAATTCTTTTTTGACGTGCAAAGATTCGTTGCTTACTTTTGTTATCGAGATCTCCGAACGAGCCCATTTATCCAATTTCCCTGTTTCCGAAATGGAAACGTTGAATCGTTTTCTTACAGTCTCCTTCAGACTCTTAATAGTCCTTCGTTTCTCTTTTAAGCTCCGACTCTCCGGGATGATGATGTCCAGCTGAAGAAGGCCTATAACTACCAATTTCGACTGCTCATTTATTTTCTCGCTTCTTCAAGAGTACGTTTTCTACTGGTAACCTCGATAACCTGGATCAAGTCGCCCTCTTGGATCGATTCAACTCCGCCAATAGTAATACCGCACTCAAATCCTTCCGCAACTTCCTTTACGTCGTCCTTAAACCGTTTAAGGCTATTGATCGTACCCTCGTCGATTATCTCGTCATCACGAAGCAGCCTGATGGAATCCCCTCTGCTTACTTTTCCTGATTCTACGTAACACCCGGCAATAGACCCGATTTTCGAATTTTTGAACACCATCCGAATTTCAATTCTGCCTACCACTTCGACAATCTGTTCAGGTTCAAGTAATCCTTCCAATGCGGTCTTAATTTCGTTCACAGCGTCATAGATAACGTCATATAGTCTGATGTCGATGTTATCCCTTTCAGCTATTTTTTTCGCTTCGGCGGATGCGTTTACATGAAACCCGATGATGACTGCACCCGAAGCGGTGGCAAGGAGTATATCGGATTCAATGATAGTACCTACTGCCTGATGTATTACTTTAACCGCCACTTCTTTGGTAGAAAGTTTGTTGAGAGAATCCGTAAGCGCCTCAACTGAACCATCCACATCGCCTTTGATGATGATAGATAGTTCCCGAACCTTGCCTTCTTTGATTTGTTGAGATATCTCATCAAGCGTTCGTAACTTTATCTTCCTGAAATCCTGTTCACGCTTAATTCGCTTACGCTCACTGCTGATCTTTTTGACGTCACGTTCCTCCTCAAGAACAGCAAAATAATCATTTGCCGTGGGCACACTTTCGAAACCCAACACCTGCACAGGAACCGACGGCTTTGTTTCTTCTACCCGCTGATTTCTCTCATTCAGCAATCCCCTGACCTTCCCTGAAGAAGTTCCACAAATAAAATGATCACCGACACGGAGGGTGCCTTTCTGAATAAGAACCGTTCCAACAGGTCCGAGTCCTTTATCGAGATTTGCCTCAACGACGATACCCCGCGCATTTACTTTTGGATTTGCTTTAAGTTCTAAAAGATCAGCTTCCAGCAGCAGCGCTTCGAGCAGGTCGTCTATGCCGTCGCCATTTTTGGCTGACACTTCTATCGACTGCACTTTCCCTCCCCAGCTTTCCACCATAACTTTATGTTCGGATAGTTCTCGTTTGACGTTTTCGGGATCGGAGCCGACTTTATCAATTTTATTTATAGCAACTACTATCGGCACTTCCGCAGCTTTTGCATGGCTTATGGCTTCTATAGTTTGAGGCTTCACGCCGTCATCGGCGGCAATCACCAGAACCACAATATCTGTTACCTGGGCGCCTCGTGCACGCATGGCGGTAAACGCTTCGTGACCGGGAGTATCCAGAAACGTTATCTCCCGATCATCTTTGGGCTGAACCCTATATGCTCCGATGTGCTGAGTAATGCCACCCGACTCGCCGGCTACAACGTTGGTATCTCTGATGTAATCGAGCAGCGAGGTCTTACCGTGATCGACGTGTCCCATAATCGTAACAATGGGCGCGCGGGGCATCATGTCTTCTTCTTTTTCATCCGCTTCGGATCTTGCCACGACGTCCGCCCCGAATTCTTCCTCTTTCTCCACTCTGTAATCAAATTCGTCCGCTAACAGAATAATAGTATCGAAATCCAGTCGCTGATTTATGGTTACCATAAAACCGAGCGACATACATTTAGCAATAAGTTCGTTAGTTGGAACATCCATCAGGCTTGCGAGATCTCCCACCGAAGTGAATTCGGGCACTTTAATAAGATATGCATCTACTTCGGTGTCTTCGGAAATTGCAGCTTTCTTTCTTTTCTTCTTAGATTTACCAGCTTCTAATCCGGCAAGCGTTTTTTTAATTGAATCCTTTACCTCTTTTGCATCTACAGGCTGACCTCTTCTTCTCCTGCGTGGCGTCTCGGCAATTTTGGATTCAATATCCACCTCAGAGGATTTTCTAACTCTGATTCGTTTTCTACGGCGCTTAATATCTTTTTGACTCCGTACATCTGTTACCGATGATTTTTCGCTTTTTGACTTTTTCTTCTTTGATATCTCTTTTACTTCGGGATCTAACAAAGAATTCTCAATCTTGTCAACCGGCTGGTCTGACTTGATATCGTCGCTCTTCTCAATTGTTTTTGAATCCGGTTGCTCTACGTCCTTGACCTCGGATGGAACAGATTTTTTCTCTATTTGCAGTTCATCAGTTATTGGGACAGATTCTGTCTCGGCAGTCTCCGGAATAGCCACGGCATCTTTTTCTTCATTCTTTATTTTTGAAACCAGAGGAACTTCGTGCGGCATGGGAACATGCGTGTCCACCTTCTTCTTCTCCAGGTCCTTTTCCATCTTTCTGAGGACTTCCTGCTCTCTCTGGATCGATTCGCTTTTTTCCCTTTCAACAAGAACTTTCTCTTTGGCAAACTCAGCCAGGATTTTATTGTAAACGTCGTCATCCACGGGTGACATATGGCTTTTAACTGTGATTTCGTTCTTTTCTAAAAACGTGATTATCTCTTCGTGAGACAAATTCAGCTCTTTCGCAATTTGATAAATTCTGCGCTTAGAGCCGGATTTAACGGAGGATTTTACGTTTGTATCGGTTTTTTCTTCAGCCATTTACTTCAAATCAACCCTGCTCTTCAACTTCTTCAAAGTACTCACCGATTGTGGATAAGATCTTTTCCGCTGTTTTGCCTCCAACACCTTTGACCTCTTTTAAGCCGTTAATCCCTGCGTCGAGAACGTCTTCGGCTCGCTCGTATCCTGATTCGGTAAGTTTTGCAATTATGGACGCGGATAATCCCTCTACCTCATCTATCATCAGGTCCGTTCTGAGTTCCTCATCGGATTGTTTGAGCACATCGATTTCATATCCGGTAAGTTCAGAAGATAACGCGACATTTTGTCCGTTTTTACCGATTGCCAGGGCGAATTCCTCGTCCGGGATTATTACCGTCGCCTTCTTATTTTCCTCATCGACCTCCGTCTTGATCGGTTTCGCAGGAGATAAAGCCCTCTGTATATAAATCGTAGGATTATCGCTCCAGGGTATTATATCGATCTTCTCGTTGTTAAGCTCCCGCACGATCGACTGAATTCTGATCCCCTTCATTCCGACACACGCGCCTACGGGGTCAATTCTTTTATCGTTGGATATCACGGCTATCTTGGATCTGTCTCCTGCATACCGCGCTACCTTTTTAATCTCCACTATGCCGTCAAAAATCTCCGGAACCTCTATTTCAAACAACCTCACCAAAAATTCAGGCGCTGATCTGGAAACAATAATTTCAGGACCCCGCATAGACGAGTCGACCGCTTTTATTATCGCACGCATGCTATTCCCTCTTCGATAACGTTCCCCCGGAATTTGTTCCATTTCAGGAAGGATAACTTCTGTCCTACCGACCATTATATAAACGTCTCTTCTTCGCTCCTGATAAATGTCTCCTATGATCACCTCACCGATACGATCTTTATATTGATCCATAACGACTTCTTTTTCCGCATCTTTGATGCGTTGAGCGAGATTTTGTTTTGCTGAAGCGACGAGCCGTCTTCCGAAGCTGTCAATATCGACGACCTCTATGAATTCATCACCTATTTCTAGCTCCGGTTCAATCTCTACCGCGTCTTCGTAAGAAATTTCCAGATCAGGTTCTTCTACTTTTTCTACAATGGTCTTCATTCGGTATATCTCTATTTCCCCTTTGTCAAGATTGACAATTACGTCGAATCCGTCCGTCGTCTCATACTTCTTAATAATCATCGTTTCGAATATCCCTTTGATTATCTCCGAAAGGGACCGTCTATCGATGTTCTTTTCCATTGCTACGGCAGAGAATGCTTCAATTATCTCCCGGTTAATCACCTGTTACTCTCCTTGTGATAATTCATCATAATAATATTTTTAGTTTGCCCCGCTCAATTTTATCTAAATCAATGTTAAAGGCTTTTTTCTTGTTTTCTATCAAAAGTATGCCATTTTCAATGGCTTTTATAACACCCTCAACCGGTGAATCATACTCTTCCTCATTGTGCCAGAGTGTAATGGTTTTGCCTGTTTTCCTTCTAAAATCCGCTTCGACCGTAAGAGGTCTGTCGACTCCGGGTGAGGATACTTCGATTTTATATTTCCCCTCCCTATACAGCTCTTCTTCCAATTTCATGTCTAATTTTTTCGAGATCACCGCGCAAGTTCCGATATCTATCCCGCCGATTGCATCGATTATCACGGTGATATTACTTAAATTATTTTTGACGAACAAATGCACGTCAACAATCTCCGCATTTGAGTCTTCAACTATCACATCAACCAAACTGCGTATATGCTCGATATCTCTTTCTATTAGAATATTCATATTATCATCTTTCCCAATAAAAAGAGTGGGTCTGTCAACCCACTCGAACCAAGAATATAATACCGCATAGTCTGTCAGGCAAGAGAAATATGCTTTAGAATGCTGCCAAAATCATTCCTTTCTACTTGATATAACTGCCTTCCAGTACTCGACTTCATTCACCGTATTCTCTGCCGCATTATCCAGATTCATCATATTATTTATAATATCCAGTGCTTCCTCATCACTACCTGCATAATAATAGTTTCTTGTCGATGATAACAAATATTTATTGGATAAATAAGGTGTCTCCGATGCTAAAGCCGCTTTCCTGTAATTCTCCGCAGCTGCTGCAAAATCCTTTTTGTCTTCTCTTACAGCACCGATACCGGCATAGGCGGACGCCTCCAATATCCGGTCGTTAGAACCGCTGTTTATATAATCAGAGAAATTCCTTTCCGCTTCTTCTTTGTTCCCTAATTGAAAATTTGCGCTCGCAAGGTAAAATCTTCCTTCTTTAACAGCTTTTGTGCCGGGATATTTCCTGAGGGCATCCTCTAACCGGACAACTACGTCCTGAAAATCACCGAAAAGCAATTTATACTGTGCGATCCCCACCGCAGAAGTAGCGCTTATTTCCGCTTCCTGCTTAGAACGGATCATCATTACAGAAATCAGTATTATCGCCAACAGAGCGCTGCCACCGTAAATAATCAGCTTGGAATTACTGCGAACGTACGTCTCCACTTTATAAATCAATTCAAGCATTGCGTCGTGCTTGAGCTCTTTCTTTGTGATCTTTTTTCTCGCTCTCAACATAATGGTTATTATTTCTTCTCAGTTTATTTCAGGCAGCAAATCATCTAATAAAATTATTAACTTATAGATTTACTTCAGGGCGAAATCTATAAACCAATTTACCAACTTTCAATAAGTATTATGAATTTATTCGGCGATAGTTGATACATACCTGATTATCCAGTATTTTAATGAAGCAGGTTTAATAATTGGAATTTAACATTATGAACACTACAAAAAAATATGTGCAAAATCGCCTCAATGCCGCAGATATAAAAATAAACGGAGATCGGCCGTTCGATATCCAGGTTAAAGATGAAAGATTCTATAATAGAATTCTCTTAAATGGTTCCCTTGGTTTAGGAGAGGCATATATGGATGGTTGGTGGGATTGTCCGCAATTAGACGAATTTTTTAATAGAATATTTAAAATAGCGCCATACGAAAAGACGCAGAGATTTAAAAATATTGGTCTGATAATAAAATCTGCATTTTCTAATATGCAATCCGGCTCAAAATCCTCCAAAGTGGTAAATAAGCACTACGACCTCGGAAATGAGCTATTTAAAAATACGCTTGATAAAAGATTGCTGTACACCTGTGCCTATTGGAAAGATGCCGATAATCTTGATGCGGCTCAAGAGGCAAAGCTTGACCTGATCTGCAGAAAACTAAACTTAAAACCGGGTCAAAAAGTTCTTGATATC
The DNA here is from genome assembly GCA_022567655.1 of Candidatus Neomarinimicrobiota bacterium. Classification (NCBI taxonomy): domain Bacteria; kingdom Pseudomonadati; phylum Fidelibacterota; species Fidelibacterota bacterium. The sequence continues at coordinate 409 of JADFGO010000064.1, read as the reverse complement.
GGCTGTGGATGGGGTGCATTGATTTGTCATGCTGCGCGGTCTTACGGGGTGACTGCACATGGAATCACGCTATCCGAGCAGCAACTCCAATATACTCGCCAAAGAATCAAAAAACATATGCGTTGTGGGAGACGACGCTCAAGCCATCTACAGCTGGCGCAATGCAAATTTTCAAAATATTTTAGACTTTGAGCGCGATTGGCCCGAAGCAAAAATTATCAAACTTGAGCAAAACTATCGTTCAACCAAGAATATTGTAGCTGCGGCCTCAGAACTTGTTGCACATAACCAGCTGGGCTATCCCAAAAAACTATGGACGAAGAATCCAGAAGGGGATCTTATTGCGGTGCGTGAGCTCTCAAACGAATACGAGGAGGGGGAGTTTATCCTGGGGGAGATAGAACATCAG
>JADFGO010000063.1 GCA_022567655.1 Candidatus Neomarinimicrobiota bacterium | reverse complement strand
GTTTGTTACGAAGTAACTCCTCCGGAGTCCGGTAATGCCGATTCTAACAACAATTTCAGTAGGCAGCAGTTCTTAAGAACGTCGTCCCCCTGATACTCAAGAGCTTACAGGAATTGATGCCATATAATTCCCATTTCAGAGACCAATCCAGACTAATTGAGACTTAGTTTCGAATGAAGCCCACCTTATAGCATCCGTGTTAAAATTTGTACCAATAAATGCCTCCTCTGATGGAAGGGGTATGTCAACTAATTTGGGTGAGAATGTCTCAAGTAAATTGATCTCTCCATCTGCATACTCCATTCGGATGATTTTAGCTTGCTCTGCCTCTTCATCATCTACTGTCCAGCATTTTAAAATCATTATGATTCCTCCTTTTTTAATTTTTCCCATAAAAAAGCCCACTATATCGAATCCGGGAGGTGAGAAAACACTGTCCCGAGCCCATATAGTGGGTCTGCTTTTCTTATGTCTAATCCTCTCGGGCATGGTTATAGCTCTTTTCCTGATACAATCATACCCGCGACTCTAACATCCGACGAGGATTCACCTGTCGTTCCGATGTTTTACTTCTCCGGAACTGGGAAGATCGGTTATGTTTCATTTTGCCTCCTGACCGATAACAGGAGAAATCTATGCGTTACTCATCCAAAACTAGTAAGATACTCGACTTGTGGGTAACATACAAGATAAAAACACCATATGTTGAAATTGTATCCTGACACCACTATACCGAGTGGAGATAAATATTGACAGAATAATTAAATAGGCAGTATATTTCTATCATAAAGGGAGGATATTTATGCAACCTAATTGGGATCTTATAGCGGTCATTGCCAGTCCTATAATAGCGGCTTTCATCGGTGCTGCCTTGAATGAATTCCTCCAGAGGAGGCCTAAACTGATTGTTCATTGGGGCCATGTATCGGCTTTTAAGTCTCATCCAACTGGTGGAAGTCCAATTGATGTTCATACGCATTCTTTGATTATTCGGAATGAAGGAAAAAAATCAGCGAATAATGTAAGAGTCTCCCATCAGTACTTACCCGATTTCAGCGTATATCCTCCTGTGCAATATGAGATAAAACCCCTACCAAATGAGGGAAGCGAAATTCTTTTCCCGATTTTAAGGCCAAAAGAGGAGATCACTATAAGCTATCTTTATTCTCCCACCATTACCGTTGATCAGATTTTTTACAGCGTCAATTCAGACGAAGGCGAGGCTAAATCGATTGCTGTATGGTTAGCACCTGTCCTTTCCAGAACATTTAAACTAATAATATATTATTTCTTCATAGTAGGATTGATAAGTACTATATACCTTATTACTTATTTCGCATTAAAACTGCTGTAAGCAATTTCTTCTCGTTCATCCGGGCACATATCAGCCCCATGTAGATATTTAATGACTGAAAAGTGTTGATATTAAAAGGTTATGAGTGCCGGGGGCGGGACTCGAACCCGCATGGTCTATACGACCGAGGGATTTTAAGTCCCTTGCGTCTACCTGTTTCGCCACCCCGGCTCTTGAGGCGACGACCGGATTCGAACCGGTGAAAGAGGGTTTTGCAAACCCTTCCCTTAGCCATTTGGGTACGTCGCCGAAAAAAGAAATCCGCCATGTCAAGGGCGGATTCATTAACTAAATCCGAGAGCGAGAGACGAGATTCGAACTCGCGACAACCACGTTGGCAACGTGGAGCTCTACCAGCTGAGCTACTCTCGCATTCACACTGAAAAGTTAATATCCATCTGAATTCATGCAAGCAAAATATTTCATTATCAAATCCTAATCTATCAGCAACTCTTCTTCTAATTCATCAGCTTTTTCAACCGCAGGAAAATATTTACGGAATTCCTGCACATACGAATCGATAGTTTCATCTGACGGGTACTCACCGGATAACTTTATAATGCTGAAAGAGGCTGTGTTGACAGAACTATTTATACTCTCAAGAAGATTTTTCTTTTTAGCTTTCAGCTCCTCGATTTTGGCTGCTTCCGGTTTATTCTCCTCATATCTTTCCTCTATGGTGCTTCCCCTCAGCCCGTCTTCTAACCTGCCCAGGTTTGTTTCAACGCGTTTGAGGTTCAAGAATATTGCTGACAACTCTTTTATATTTTCATCCCTCTTCTCGTAAGCGAGGTCTATTTTACCGAGATTTTGTCCCTCCGCACCTGCTTTATATATTCCGCGCCCGCCGACTAACTTCGGTTTGATATGACTCTTACCGTCATGCCCGCCGATAGCGAAATCTATTTCCGGCAGGGAGTCTAAAAATGACATCTCGACTTTTAACGGCATATGCGTCAGCGCGACAATGATATCTACTTCGCCGCTGATTTTTGAGATAATTTCTCTCGCTTTCGTTATCGGATCGAGAACGTCTATTGTCGAAGGAAAATTCCCTCCGTCCCATGCGACTCCGATTATTCCTAATCTGATCCCTCCCACTTCCCGAATCAGGTATTGTTCAAAGAGTGGTTTTTGATACTCCTTAGTATAGAGATTGGCAGAAATGAACGGAAAATTCGCGCGATTTCTCAATGAGATCAAAAATTCTGTTCCAAGTATGAAATCATCGTCTCCGATATTTATCGCTGTGGTCTTCATCTCATTGAACGAGTCGAGGATCAAGCCTGCCTTAGCCGCCATCTCGTTTTTGGTCGTATCTTCAAGAAATTCTTTTTGAAAAAAGAGATCGCCGCTGTCAAAAATGAGGACGTTCCTGCCCTCTTTCCTGAGACTATTCAGATAATCGGCTTTCCTGGCGAGACCGCCGGAAGGGTTAGTCTTTCAGCCGCACGGTTCTATCTCGCCGTTGACGTTCCCGGTAAATATTATCGACAGCTCACCGGTCGATTTGCCGTTTTTAGCGTTACACGAATCAATCGAAGTGATCAATGAGAACAGCGCTATTATGTAGAAAGCTTTCATAATCATATATCACGTTATGCCTTTACGTTGAAAATATTAGTTAGTCAGAGCTAAATAAGCAACTAACTATTTTGAGAATGCAATGAATCGTCCGAATATTTGAATTAATATCGGAGTGATAGAACTTAGCCCTGAATTAAAAGAGCTAATTTTTAAGCTTTTTAAGTCCTCCGTTCAGCGAATCAAGCAACCTTTGTATCCTTTCCTTAGTTCTTGGTTGATCGATCCGACCGAGCGAGAATAATACACGCTGTCGAGTATTTTTACCTACTCTGGTATTCTCGACGATTTGGAGATATTCATGCTTTTCGGTTTTTTTTACTCTCACAAACATGATCACTGAGATTCCTTTTCCTGCGAGATATCCTGCCTTAAGATTCTGCACGTTTATATTACTAAATATATATCTTATAAACAAGTAATATTATATTGTTCTGATAATAAATAATACTTGCGCACATTATTCAATTATTATAAACTTTAAGGAAGATAAATATAACCCTAAACCTCTAATTTACAACAATTAAGGTTAATCAGACTTTAAAAGGTCAGAATTAGAAAAATAATCTCATCTTCGATGAGATATGTAGATTAATTGCAACATCCAACTCAGGAATAAATAGGTGTCGAAAAACTTCCTAAAACTGATGTTATAATTAATCTATTTTAACAACTTTTGCATCAAAACAAGCACAAATATATTCAAAGAGAATTATTGTCGAATAAACACACTTACTTCAATAGTTGTGAAACCATCTATTGTCTCACTGCTTGTTACAGTAAGCTTATTACCCGATATAGAGTAATCAGATGACTCCTCCGGTTCACCCTCCTCTTTGATAGTGATTGTATTTCCACTACTCGACCATGTTCCCGAACTACTTTCTGTTTCACCAAAGGAAACGAAATCTATACTCCACGTGTTATCATCTTTTATAGTAAGGGTAAAATTGAAATCACTGCTGAGGGTAGTCACGTTCGAAGAATCGGGGTCTGTTAGCGACCCATAAAAAGTGGTGGTTTCATAGAGCTTCCAGATACCTATCAATTTGTTAGCTCCCGGAGCTGCAGGATGGTCATCATTACTATATGCAGAAAACGGTAAGAATGCCAGAAATAGCAATATAATGAGTTTTTGAACTACTGATTTATCCATGGATTCCTCCTTCGATTAATTGTTTTTTCAAGAACATTGACATTACTCCTCCCACACTTCCATCTTGTTCAAATAGGCGTGAAATATACTTAACAAAATATAAACTGCCAAGAATATAGCCTGAGTAGCGGGGGGCGGAATCGAACCGCCGACCTACGGGTTATGAGTCCGTCGCTCTTACCAACTGAGCTACCCCGCCGATTGCGGTGCAAAAATAATCGCAGCCCTTAAGAATGGCAACTCATATTTAAACGAACACGCCTGAAGTTGGTTCGATAGATTCGTGAATGATGTTAATCTTTATTCTCAAAAACACGGTCGAGTAAATTCTGTACTTCCTCAACCGTAAACGGTTTTTTCATAAATCCGTTTGATTTGTTGATCAGTTCAATATTATCCTCACCTACAATGTAGCCTGACATAAACGTGAACGCGCTATCTTCTAAATCTTCAATTACTTGCTCAAATATCTCAAATCCGTTTATATCAGGCAGTTTAATGTCGCACAATATCAAACCGTAACTGTTTTCCTTGATAAGGCTTAGACCATTCTCCCCTGTAGATGCCGATTCGACTTCATAGCCTTGCTTTTGTATCACCTCGACGAGAAGGTTCAGGACAGCGTCATTATCATCAATAACCAGCACTTTTCTGCTCTTCGGCGCTGATCCGCCTCCCGATTTCAGAATATCGACTATCTCCACCCCTCCGGCGTAATCCATAGTTTCCACAGTGGTGAGGTTCAGCATTTTTTCAACCAGTAAGGAAATCCTTTTGAGCTGCTCGGGAATGCCATCTAAAAGATGGGTGTTCTCTCCCCAGTTGCTCTTGGCAAGATCCGAAATTATCGTAAGAGATTGAAGAGGTTGACTTATCTCGTGAGCAACTGCCGCTGCCAATTTTTGAGTTGATTCATACCTTTCTTTTTCTATCATCTTATCCTGAAGGTCCAATCTTTCAATAAGCCTGCCGACTCTCCCTGATACTGCGGTCACAAGATCGATCTCTTCTGTCGAGTTCTTGATGCCGTCTTTGTACCCGACGTCGACGGAACCTACCGGTTCACCGTGAACTTTTAATTCCCCGGAGATGAATGAGGACTCATCGATAAATTCCTTATTTACGTTGTGAATTCGGTCTTTTATCGTAATTCTGAGCCATGCTTTTTCCGGATACCGGAGAGCGCTTACGATTATATCGCTGATTTCGTCCAAAATAACAGATAGGTCATGACCGCTCTCAATAGCCCTGTCGATAGCATAAAGAGACGTGAGTTCCTTAACACGGTCGCTTAATGTTTGCGATAGCTTCAAGTTTTCCTTTTCGGCTTTCTTTCGGTACGTAATATCTTCGCTGGTGCCCAATACCCCGATTATCTTTCCCTTTGCGTCGTAAAGAGGCATTCTGTTTATCTCGAGCCAGATCTCGTCTCCTTCTGAGTTAATTTCTCTCGAACTCGTATGGATCTCCGGAATTCCCGTATCGAGAACTTTCCGGTCGTTTTCTCTGAATATTTCAGCATCCTTCGGGTTCGATAACAGCTCGAAGTCGGACTTACCGATAATTTCAGCAGGACTACGTAATCCTAATTCATTTGCGAACTTCTTGTTACAGCCAAGAAATATCAAGTCCGTGTTCTTCCAGAATATCAGATGGGGAAGGTTGTCGATTATATTCTGGAGAATTTGCATCTCTTCTGTGGTACCGGTTGAATAATCTTTGGTCTCAGACTTACTCCCCTGAGTGTATCCTCCTATCAGGATAAATATCAGCGCAATTATCAACCTTAGAATAATATCGTCAGTTCCGGGCTGGAAAATCTGATTGAATATCGAGCCTTCATTGAACACCACCGCGTCCACTACTGCATCGATTATCCAGAACGCAGCCGCGAACGCTAACCAGAGACTCACCATATTCATATTTTTCAAATTCATACGAAAAAGCTAACTTCAATATGCGTGTAAGACGTGACGAGGGACACGAATTTGTTCAATTCGTGACGAGGGTCAATTATAACCACATTTGCCGTGATTTGCGTCAAGATGGAAAAATTCTTCATAAAAATGGTATTATGTTGTTGTTATTTATATACTTATAAGGTTTTTACTTTCGATTCAATAATAATTCTTTGGCAAGACGTTCAATCATTAACCGTCTGTATTCAGCGCTGCCCCGCACGTCTGAAATCGGAGAAGATTCCTCTGAGGCTATCTTTCCGGCTTCTTCAGCGTTTTCTTCACTCGCTACCTTCCCTTCGAGGAATTTTTCTGTCCTGTACGCTCTGATAACAGTAGGCGCCACCGCGCCCAGTCCGATCCTTACATTTTTATATTTTTCTTTTTCTAAATCAAACACAGTTGCGATCGATACAACCGCTATCGCCATCGATTCGCGCTGGCCTAATTTATAAAACAGACTCTACCTGCTGGAAGGAACAGCGCTGAACGAGATTTCACTCAATAATTCGTTCGGTTTCAACACCGTTTTTCCGGGTCCTTTAAAAAAATTCTCTATGCTCAGTGTTCTGCTTCCTTTGGACGATTCAAGTTTGAGCTTCGCTTCAAGGGCGTAAAGCGGAGGGATCAGATCGCCTGCGGGCGAAGCATTACAAATATTTCCGCCTATCGTGGAACGATTGCGAATCTGATCGGCGGCAAATGCTGCCGCCGCCTCACGCAACAGCGGCGCGGCTTCCGCAATTAAATCCGAATGAAGTAATTCCGTAACCGTTGTGAAAGAACCGATACGCACCCTGTTTCCCGATTTACCTATTCCGCTCAACGATTTTATCCCTTTTGCGTCCACAAGCAGATCCGGATCGAGTCCGAAATGCTCCATGCTGACTATAAGATCCGTACCTCCCGCGAGAATAAAGCTGTTCACCTTCTTATATGAAGGCTTTGCGAGCAGTTGAAGCAATTCCCGTTTATTTTTCATCTTAATGTAATTCAACTTTTTTTCTCTAATTTGAGCGCTTTTTCAATCGACTTGAAGATTTTCGTATATCCGGTGCATCGACATAGATTTCCTGCAACAGCAGCCGGAATCTCCGACTTTTTCATCCCGGGTTTCGCGTCAATAGCAGCCCGAGCTGTCATTATGAACCCCGGAATACAAAAACCGCATTGCACACCATGCTCATCTACGAATCCCTGCTGGATCGAGTCAAGATTACCGTTGATCTCCAATCCCTCTATGGTCGTGATATCCGCTCCATCTGCCTCTACCGCCAAAATCAGACACGAGTTAACCGCCTCGCCGTTCATAATAACCGTGCAGGAGCCGCATTCCCCTTCGCCGCAAGCTTCTTTGGTCCCCGTAAGATGTAGATCTTCGCGAATAAAATCAATTAGTAACCTTCGACTAACCACTCTTTTAGTGTAAGATATACCGTTTATATTAAGCTTTACTTTATATGGAGACAATTCAGACCGGCTCTTTCTTTCGCACTTCAGATATATCGGGTTCTATCAGAGTTGCTTTCATAGTTCCGATGGCTGCATCCGGGGCTTTAAGGCCATGCCCTGTCAGCAGAAGCACTATCTTTTCATCTTTAGTCAACACCTTGATCTCAAGGGATTTACGTAATCCGGCTAACGTAGCGGCGGCGGAAGGTTCAACGAATATTCCCGCCTTCGATGACAATGATCTTACCGCCTCAAGAATCTCTTCATCCGACACTGCAACGGCGTACCCATTTGTTTTCTTTATTGCACGTAGAGCTTTAACCCCGTCGCGGGGCATCTTTACCGCAATTCCATCAGCGATGGTGTTACCGTTCGCCGCTTTTATCTCTCCATCCCCCTCGAACGCCTCCACGATTGAATTCGCTCCTTCCGATTGAACGGCTATCAGGCGGGGTAGTCTGTCAATGACCCCGATCTCGAGCAGATCATATAATCCCTTATATACGCCGCTGATTATACATCCGTCTCCCACCGGAACGATTATAACGTCCGGAACCTCCCAGTCTAACTGTTCGCAAATTTCATATGCGGCGGTTTTTTTTCCTTCTGACATGTACGGGTTGAACCCGGAATTCCTGTTGTACCATCCGAACTCATTTGTAGCCTTCACGCAAAGGTCGAAGGCATCGCCGTAACTCCCCTTTATTTTGTACACATCGGCGCCATACAGGAGCATTTGGGATACCTTTGTAGACGGCGCCGTCTCAGGCACGAAAATTTTTACTCTCATCCCGACAGCGGCACCAAGCCCTGCAAGAGACGATGCCGCGTTTCCCGTTGATGCGCAGGTAACTATCTCAGCGCCGTTCACTTCGCAGCGGGCGAGGGCGATCGCAGTTGCCCTGTCTTTTAACGATGCTGTCGGATTTTGCGTATCGTCTTTCAAGTAAAGACCGGGAATCCCGAGTTCTTTGCCCAATCGAACGCTTTCTATAAGCGGAGTCCATCCTACCTGCAAACCTCCGAGCGAAACCGGTTCCACCGGCAAGAGAGGAGCATATCTCCACATCGACATCTCGGCGCTCTCGGCAATTTTGGAATCTTTCCACTCTTTTTTGACGGCGTCGTAATCATAAATCACCTCTAAATCGCCACTGCAATTCGCGCATAGGTAATGAACACCTTCGGGATCAACAGATTCGCCGCACTCTATGCATTCTAATTTTATAACGGAAGTCAATTAAATCTCACATCGTAAGAGTCATGATAGACTTGCATGTGTGCATCCTGTTCTCTGCTTCTTGGTAAACGACAGACCGTTTACCGTCTATCACGTCATTCGTTACCTCATTTCCTCTGTCAGCGGGAAGACAATGCATGTAAACGGATTCATCTTTTGTAAGCTTCATTAAACCCTCGTCGCAAATCCAATCCCGGTATTTCTTTGACAGCTCAAGCGATTCTTCAGGTTTTTCGAAGAGGTCTATACATCCCCAGCTCTTTGGATAGACAACATCAGCGTCTTCAAAGGCTGCTTCCATAGAATCGGCTACCTCGAATTTCGTACCGTTTTCATCGGCATACTTTTCAGCTTTTTCTATCATTTCGGGCATAAGCTTGAATTCGGGCGGATGAGCGAGGACAACGTCCATTCCGAATCGGGGCATTAGAGTTATCAGTCCCTGCGGAACAGACATCGGCTTGGCGTATGACGGCGCGTAAGCCCAGCTGACTCCGATTTTCCGACCCTTGAGGTCATTTCCGAACATCTCCCTGATGGTCATAAGGTCGGCGATAGTCTGACACGGATGGTCGACATCGCACTGCATATTTATGACAGGGACTTCGGCATGTTCCGCCACTTCCCTCAAATACGCGTTCCCCACTCCCGGTAACAGGTCATGCCGGATCGCTATGCCGTGACCGTAGCTCGATAATATTATGCCCATATCCTTAGGACTCTCCCCGTGAGCGAGTTGTGAGGTCTCCGACTCTATGAAATGCGCATGCCCCCCTAACTGAGTTATACCCGCCTCGAAGGAGTTCCGCGTGCGGGTGGATTTGTCGAAAAAAAGCATAAAGAGTGTTTTATCGGGCAGATGTCTGTGCGCTCTTCCGTTTTTGAAATCATCCTTCAACTCTCCCGCAAGACGCAGCAACTCTTCAAGTTCCTCGTTGCTCCAATCAGCCGTTTCTATATAGTCTTTGCCTTTTAAATCCAAACAGTGTTCTCCTTATTTACCCATTAAAGTATTTAATTATTTGGGGTATTACTAGATCGGTTAAATGATTTGTATCTTCTTTCGTACCTGAATACCCTGGTGATTTTGCTATTGTTACTAATGAAGAAGTAGCAATAATCCCTGAACACTTATTAATAAATTCTACAATATCGTTTTCTTCCCATAAATCACCTTTCATCCAATATTCTTCTTTATTAAATAGATCCAGATCCAGATTAAAAAAAATGTCTTCCGTAAAATTATGACTAATTAAAGCATCAATATCATTGTGCTTGTATTGAGTACAATAATATTCATTTAGTAAAGAGTCGTCGATACCCTCCTCTGTATCATCTTGGAGGCAATAGAAATGAATCTCACTTATTATTTTTCTAATTATTCCAGGTGCAATAAACGAATCGTGCTTAATTAACTGCCCTTGATCAACCAACTCCTTAATATCTTCTATGGATTCAATATTCGTTAATTGTTCTAATCTTGACTCTTTCTGGAAATCGTTTATTCCATCCCAATGGAAATCCAAATGAACTAATCTATAGCGAGAATTAGAATTGTTAGTCAATTTAAAATTTTCCCAGCAATAATAAGCCCATTTATGATTATTCATCAACCATATATTTGGATGAATCTACTCTAGAAACGAATCTCTAATCTTCATTTCTTTATCAATATCTTCAATCGTATTCAGTTTATATTATCCCAGTATTTATTCGCTGTGACTTGTAAAAAAAAGCCGGATAGCCGGCATAAAAAGCCGCGGCTCTGACCAGATCGTCAATACTTACCTGATCGTCGACCGAATGCGTTACCTCCTCGACCGACGGGCCCAGACCGAAAGTCGGAATCCCCTCTATCCCGGCGGTGTAAACGCCGTTTGTGCTGAACGTCCATTTGTCAACCACAGGCTCCTCGCCGAAAATCTCTTTAAAAGCCGATTCGGCTGATTTGAGAGCATGATGCTCCGGATCTAAATGCCATGCAGGATAATATTTTTCCATTCCGGCTTTTTTGCCTGTATAAGACGTCGCTTTGTATTGGAGTATCTCCACTTCTCCCTCCCCGCCGGCAATATCTTCAATTTCCGCCATTGCGGACTCCTTCGTTTCTCCCGCTGTCAGCCGCCTGTCAATGTAAATCACCGCCTTATCCGGTATGGCGTTCAGGGATGGAGTATCTACTTCCATCTTCGTCACGGCGACAGTTCCCTTTCCGAGAAAATCGTCATCTCTCAAGTTCTGGTTCAGTCTTTCGATCCCCTTGATGATATTCATCATTTTGTATATCGCATTTTCGCCTCTGTCCGGCGCGCTTGCATGGCTCGACTTGCCTCTCGTAGTGACGGTAATCTCCATTCTGCCGCGCTGACCCCGATATATTTTCAAACCGGTGCACTCGCCAAGCACTACCACATCGGGTCGCAGACCGTCTTCGGTGATTATGGTTTTATAGGCTAATCCGTCACATGATTCCTCCTGCGCGGAGCCGACAACGTATAACGTTACTCCATCAAGCGCTCCCATCTTTTTTGCCAGTGCGCCGCCATAGACCATCGACGCCAATCCGCCCTTGTTATCTCCCGTCCCCCTGCCGTATACAATTCCGTCCTCTACCTTGCCCTTATAAGGATCGTGAGCCCACGCTTCGGGGTCGCCGATTCCCACCGTATCCATATGAGAGTCATATAAAATGATCTTTTCGCCGTTTCCGATTCTTCCCAACACATTCCCGAAACTGTCTATCTTGACTTCGTCATATTCGAGCCGTTCCATCTCGCTCTTCGTCCTGTCCGCCACTTCCTTTTCTTCGCAGCTCGGGCTCGGTATTTCCACTATATCCCTCAAAAAAGAGACCATTTCCTCCCGGATTTTTTCAGCCTCCCCTATCTGTTTTCCGCTCATCCACTGCCCCTCAATCTACTATGGTCCATCCGGACTGATATTTGTCCAGCTCCTGCTTGGTATATTCATCCATCGGATGTTCTCTGTCCGGAACTTCAACCACTTTCGTCTCTCCGAAAAGTTCAGTTGAAAAATATCTCTGCCCGGTGTCGTTCAGCATAGTAACTATCCGCTTTGCTTCGGGAAATTTCCTTGCGAGTTTAACCGCGGCAACGACGTTGCATCCGCTTGAAATTCCGCAGAACAACCCTTCATCTTTCGCCAGTCTCCGCGCCATTTCCATCGACTCGTCGGAAGTAGTGGTTACGATCCCGTTCAGAAGTTCAAGGTGCAGGTTCCTCGGCACGAAACCGTCTCCGATTCCTTCTATCTTATGCTCACCCCACTCCCTCTTCGATAACAGCGGACATTCAGACGGCTCGACCGCATACAACTGAACCTTTGAACCGACGCTCTTTAGATATTTGCCGACTCCGGTAAGAGTACCGCCCGTTCCCTGTGATGCGACGAAAATATCTATCTTCCCGTCCATTTGCTCCCAAATCTCCGGTCCCGTTGAGGATTCATGAGCCGCTATATTGTCCTCGTTGTCGAACTGAGCGGGAACCCAGTATTTTTCCGGGTCGGCGCTGCGAATCTCTTCCAATTTTTCGAGAGCCAGATCAACGTCGCTTTCCCCTCCCGGTGTGTACACCATCTCCGATCCATAGGCGATGTCAAGTTTCTTCCGTTCTTCGCTCATCCCCTCCGGCATCACGATAATGCATTTATATCCCTTCACTGCCGAAACGAACGAGCAGGCTATCCCGGCGTTTCCCGTCGAGCATTCCAATACCGTCATTCCCGGTTTCAGGTCGCCTCTTGCCTCGGCTTCCTCGAACATCCGCTTATAGATCCGGTCTTTGAGACTCCCCGACATGCTGAACCACTCGATCTTCGCGTAGATATCGGCGCCCGTTTCATCGCTCACTCTGTTCAGCCTGACGAGCGGCGTTCGTCCTACCATATCCAGGACGCTGTTCGTTGCTTTAGATGCGGAATTCCAATTGATGTTAACCGTCATATTCTCCTCCCCTCACATTCTATCCCAGAGCGCTTTTGCAGCCGCGCGTGATTTCTCGTAAATTTCTTCTTCATTGACTTTAGTCATTTTATAATCATCCACGATCTTTTCCCCCTTGGCGAATACACTTTTCGGAAGAATCGATCTTAAACCATAAAATATGTGAGAGTTGAAATTCGTTTCGCTGACCGGCGTGGGCGGCGAATAATCGTAGATCGCAAAATCTGCTTCATACCCTTTTGCAATCAGACCCAACTTCACTCCAAGATAACCTGAGGCGGCGCAGGCGTTTTCACTCAACATTAAGGTCACATCAGAAACGGAGAGCGGACCGCCGTTTTCAGCGTCATGATTCAAAAGGGCAAAATGAGCCTCCTCCAGCATATTATGCGTGTAACTGTCCGTGCCGAGCGCTACCCTGACTTTCTCTTTCAGCAGAACCGGAATTTCTGCTCTTCCGACAGCATTGTTGGCATTCGACAAAGGCTGATGAGTCACCATGACACCCGAATCTTTCAGCAGATCAACATCTCCATCCACCAGGTGAACACAATGCGCTGCGATAGATTTCTCGTTCAATATCCCCTTTGCCGCTAATCTTGCAACCGTACTCATATTGTATTTCTGCCTTGCGTCATCCAAGTCCGCCCTATCCTCGGCTACATGAATATGAAATCCCTTATCAC
>JADFGO010000062.1 GCA_022567655.1 Candidatus Neomarinimicrobiota bacterium | reverse complement strand
CTACGCATCCCATCGAAGATGCGATAAAAAGTCCCCTTCTTCCTAAAGAGGGGATTTAGGCTTAGTCCCGCAGTAAGCGGGGGGTGGTCTTCATTTAAATTTCTTTATATAAAGAAAAAAGATGAAGATTTTTATTCAACAGAAAATTGAATAAACCGAACAATCACACCCCCCGCCTGACATTAGTCGGGCAGGCTCGTCCGGCTTAGCCGGACACTCCCCTCAAGGGGAGAGGAATACCGTGTGAGTCAGGATTTATCCTGACCGCGCACTTAATTACAAACGACTATTTCTTTCCGATCCTCAGGCTAAATGCCCACGGTTCCGGTATGGCAAAAAACATCAACAACGCTCCCGAGAATGCTATGTTTCTCAAAAACCGTGAAAATTGTCCCGCTCTTGCTGCCTGGTCCTCGAAAGACCAAAAATCGTGCATGATAATTGCCACAATAACTAAAAATGCTATTAAGACAGCGCTGCCTATCCTGGGATATATACCTGTTATAATGCTTATGCCTCCGACGAGCAGCATAAGACCGGTAATAATTACCGCAAATTCCGGAAGAGGAATTCCTTTTGATGCGGTGTAACCGGTCATCCCCTCAAGATTCAAAAAATGGTTTATACCGCTTCTGATGAAATAGCTGCCGAACAGAATCCGGCCTAATAGAATAACCTTATCCATGAGTTAATTGATCACCGCTAAAGACTTGTCGAGGATTTCAAGAGCGTCCTTCACCTGCGCTTCAGATACCGACATCGGCGGCGCAATGCGGAATATGTTGCCGTATAGTCCACCCTTGCCTATGAGCAGTCCACGTTTCTTGGTCTCTTCAAACACTTCCATGGTCGCTTTTGCGTTAGGAGTCCTGTCCCCGTTCGGTTCGTCTTCAACCAACTCTATCGCCTGCATAAGTCCCTTACCACGGACGTCTCCGACTATCTTCGGGTATTTCTCTTTAATCTCCTCAAGTCCTTCACGGAGAATTTTTCCCATCGTTTCAGACTTAGCCGGATAATCTTCATCGACTATTATGTCGATTGTGGCATTTGCGGCTGCGGACGAGATCGGATTACCGCCGAATGTGGATATGGTTAGTTTTTTGAGGGAGTCAGCAACCTCTTCGGTTGCTATTGTGGCTCCGAGAGGCATCCCGTTTGCGATTCCCTTCGCCATCGTCATTACTTCGGGTTCGACTCCGTAATGCTCGATGCCGAACATCTTTGTACCGGTTCGACCGAATCCCGTCTGAACCTCGTCGCAGATAAATATTCCGCCGTACTTACGAATTATATCGACTGCTACCTTAAAATACTCTTCGGGAGGAGTTATGAAACCTCCGACGCCCTGGATCGGTTCGGCAAGGAATCCCGCTATCTGTCCGGTAGTGGTGGTCAGTATCAGCTCTTCTATGTCCTGAGCGCATTTTATTTCACATGAAGGATACTCCAGTCCCAGCGGACACCGGTAGCAGTACGGACTCACCGCATGCTTGATGGCGGCTATCTGTGTCGGCACGGAACGCCATGCCGAATGCGCCGTCAATGATTGAGCCAACATTGACCTTCCCGCATAACCGTGCCTGAGGGCGATTATCTCCATATTTCCCGTAAATACCTGAGCCAGCATGACTGCCGTCTCATCCGCTTCCGTGCCCGATCCCGTAAAGAAACTCTTTTGCAGTTTGCCCGGTGTAATTCGAGCGAGCTTCTCGGCTAACTCCACCATAGGGATCGTAGGATAAAGCGTGGAAACATGTCCAAGCCTGTTCATTTGCGCTACTATAGCTTTGTTTATCCTGTCGTCTGCGTGACCGATGGAGACCGTCAGAATCCCTCCGAAGAAATCGAGATATTCATTCCCCTCAACGTCCTTAAGGATACAACCCTTCCCGGAGTCAAGCGCAAGCGGTTCTGAATAATAGTTTATCACCGACGAAAAAAGATATTCGTCGTGCTTTTCTTTTACATCAGCTGATGTCGGTCTGACTTCCGTATCGGATTTTTCTTCTGATTCCGTATCAGGCGTTTGGGTCAGCGAGTTTGCCATAAGCTTCCGGTCTCCTGTCTCTATAGAACTGCCATACTCTCCGCACTTCTTCTATCATATCGAGGTCGAGTTCCGCGGTTACGAGCTCGTCTTTGTCCTCGCTTGCCTCGGCAACGAAATTTCCCCGCGGATCCACAAAATAACTACTTCCGTAAAATTCCCCGATATTCCAGGGCGCTTCAGTTCCCACCCGGTTGCTGCAAGCCATAAAATATCCGTTCGCTACGGCATGTGCGGGCTGCTCGAGTTTCCAGAGGTATTGTGAAAGTCCTTTTACCGTGGCTGAAGGGTTGAAAACCACCTCGGCTCCATTAAGGCCGAGAATGCGGGCTCCTTCGGGGAAATGCCTGTCGTAGCATATATAAACCCCTACCTTTGCATAACGCGTCTCGAATACCGGATATCCCATGTTGCCCGGTTTGAAAAAATATTTCTCCCAGAATCCTGACGTATGTGGAATGTGGGTTTTACGGTATTTCCCGAGGTACGTGCCGTCGGCATCCACCACAGCCGCGGTATTATAATAAATTCCCGCCTGTTCGACTTCATATACGGGAATTATCATTACCATCTGGTATTTTTTAGCGTAAGGTGTCAGGGCTTCGACAGTGGGACCCGGTACGGGCTCAGCCGCATCGTACCAGTGCGCGTCCTGACTCGGACAGAAATAGGGTCCGTTAAAGATCTCCTGTAGTCCGAGAATCTGCACTCCTTCTTTTCCCGCCTTTTCGATGAACGGCAGATGTTTTTCGAACATCGCTGCCTGAATGTTCTTTATCGTCTCTTTTTCGTCATTTATCGGATTCGAACATTGAATCAAGCCGCACTTAACTATTCTCGGCAATTGTTACTCCCTGAATTGATTTTCTTATCCTACCAACGCGAAATTTCAACTTTCTTATCGGTGTAGAACTCTATGCTGTCTCTTCCGTGTGCCTTAAGGTCGCCGAAGAATGAACCTTTTGCTCCGCCGAAGGTAAAGAACGACATCGGCGCAGGAACACCGATGTTAACACCGATCATGCTGGCATCCACACTATATCTGAACTTACGAGCCTTTTTCCCTGATGTGGTAAATATGGATATTGTGTTTGCCAGCGGATGCTGCGATATCAATTCGATGGCACTATCAAGGTCTTTGACTTTCATCATAGTGAGAACCGGCCCGAATATCTCTTCCTTGGCAATAGTCATGGACGAATCGACATTTTCGAATATCGTGGGTCCGATATAATACCCGTCCTCTTTACCTTCTACGGAAGCGCCTCTCCCGTCAAGAATCATATCTGCGCCCTCTTCTATCCCTTTTTCAATATAGGACAACACCCGTTGCTTATGAGCTTCGGTAACAACGGGACCCATAGTAACTCCATCATCAAGACCACTGCCCATTTTGATCGCTTTCGCCTTTTGCAGGATCATCTCCCTCAGTTCGGGATAGATTTTCTCGTCGCCCAACAACACGCTCGCGGCGAGGCATCTTTCACCCGCACATCCGAAACAGGATGCTATTACGGCATTAGCTGCCGAATCGAGGTCTGCGTCATCCGTCACAAGCACAAAGTTCTTAGCTCCACCCAGCGCCTGAACACGTTTACCGTTCTGACTCGCCAGTGAATACACGTGCTGCGCTACCGGAGAAGAGCCTACGAATGAAACTCCCTTAATATCAGGATGTGTACACATGGCATCTACTACTACCTTATCGCCATGCACGAGATTAATGACGCCATCGGGAAATCCTACTTCGTCAATCAACTCATATATGAAATTTGGGGTCATTGGTACCTGTTCTGAGGGTTTTAAGATGAACGTATTTCCTGTTGCGACAGCGTACGGCAGAAACCACATAGGCACCATTGCGGGAAAGTTAAACGGGGTAATCGCCCCGAATACTCCTATAGGTCTTCTGTAAACCGCCGTATCAATTCCTGACGCCACGTCTTCGAGTGTCTGTCCCTGCATCATCGTCGGTACACCGGATGCAACTTCAACGTTTTCTATCGCTCTGCGCACCTCACCGCGCGCTTCATCAAGTGTCTTTCCATTTTCAACCGTCAACACCCGTGCAATATCGTCAAATCTCTCTTCCATGATCATCTTAAGTTTGAAGAAATATCTTGCTCTTTCCACCGGCGGTGTTTCACGCCATGCGGGGAACGCTTTCTTTGCCACCTCGACAGCATCGTTAAATTCTGATTCGGCTGATAGGGGTAATCGGGCAAGTATGTTTCCGTTAGAAGGGTCTGTAATATCGAGTAATTTATCGGATTTTGATTGTACAAACGACCCGTTTACGTAATTATTTATGAGAGGAACGTCAGTGTCCCGACCGTTGTCGCTTTTAACTGCTACCGCGGACTCTGTTCCGGTTGGCATAACCATGTTATCGCCTCCAATTCATATTTAGATTGCTATATCTTTATGTCTTCCGACCTGTAGGTCGGATAAATAATAAGAAATTAAGCTTGATTTGTCAAGGGAATAGCTTTTTTGAGCATCCTTGATATATCAGGAAGGTTAATTTATAATTTTTACCGATTCACGCGCTAATTCGGTCAGTTTATCGCTGTCGTCTATGATATCCGGCGGTACTTCGAAATAATTCTTAAGCGTTTGTTTTTCATTCGGTCTAAACGGCTTCATACCCTGTTCGATGTAATACTGTCTGCTACTATCGTCGGTCTTGAAATAGAGCCTGCCTTTCGATATCATCCCGAAGAATTTCAGACCTTGATATAGACCGTGACCCCCGAACATTCCCTTTGCATACAAATCGTAGAGATCCCTCAATTGATCGATAATATAGTCTTTAAATGTTTCGTCCTTAACCAAATCACGCTCACAATGATTCTGACCGCTGACGGCAAACTTACTATTTAAAATGATTTTATTCAAGCAGCCCGCATAATCGGAACCGATTGAGAAAAATGATTTCCCCTCCTTCCTATACTCCGCTTCTGTTGCATCGGGAGAGCCGTGAACATATCTTTAGTGCCTATGAGAACGCAAATTCAACTACCGATGCCACGACAGGACAGAAAAAAACATATTTTGCGCACTCCGGCGCTATCTGCCGTAAAGACTTTCGCTTTCCTCATCTTCAGCGTTTGGTTATTTCAAGGAACAACTGCCCGTGCGAACCTTCCGGATGACACTGCTCCCGTTATCAGAGAGATTATATTAATGAGACAAAACGTATTTTCCAAAGATGACAATCCGTTGGGACTGGGTGATCCGTTCTTAAACAGTCTTCATTTCGTAACGCGTAAAAACATCATATTACAGGAGCTGCTTTTTAATTCCGGCGACAGAGTCGATAACGAACTCTTTCGCGAAACCGAGCGGAACTTAAGGAAGCTGAATTTCATAGGGAGCGTAAGAATTGAAACAAAGCCGAATGCCGACGGGAGTGTGGACGTCCATGTTTTCACGAGAGACCTATGGACTACCGTTTTCAGTGTAGAATTCTCCCGTTCCGACAATAGGAACGAGTACGGTTTGTTATTACAGGAGCAGAGTCTTCTCGGTTATGGTTCACCTCTCAGTCTCAGTTGGGATAGGACTAAAAGGGGAGACGCTGTAAGAGTCAGTCATCTCTATCGCAGAATACGCGGCTCGAGATTGCAGCTTACCTCGTTCGTGAAAAACGGTCCTGCGGAAGAATATCAGTATTTTTTTGCTCTCGACCGGCCGCTCTATTCTCTTGACACAAAATGGGCATTCAGCGCAAATATTAATAACTCAAACCTCCCCCGGTTAAAGGATACAGATGATGAATTCCTCGAACAATCCAACTTTCAAAGGTTTACGCTTACACGCGCATTAGGTTCGAGATTTAGAAAAATGATCGCGCTCGTTTCCGTTTTCCATGAAGACGCTGAATCAGATAACTACACTCAGGAGATCAGAGAACTCTCCGGTAGATTTAGACTCAAGGCATTCAGGTTCGCCAAGACCTTTAAATTAGATAAAATGGAAAGGGTCGAGGATATTGAGCTCGGTTCTTCCATAGGAGCCGGAATTGCACGGGCGGGAAATTTTCTCGGCGGGGACAGGAACTACTGGAGGTTTTCAGCCGATCAATCCCTTGCGTTTCCTTCCGGCTCCCGTTCATGGATATTTCAGCAGGTCAGATACACTACAACACGTGAAAACGACAACAGTGTCAACCGCATATGGGAACTTAATATCCGGGCATATTCACAGGTAGTTCCGCGGCAAACAATAGCGTTCAGACTTTTTGCCGGATCCAGAAGCAACCTTGACGACCGGACGGATATTTATAAGCTGCGGGACCTATCCGGTTTGAGGGGTTATACAATTTCAGATTCGATATTCGGTGAAAAAACCCTGCTGTTGAATCTCGAAGACCGATTATTTTCGGATATTAAATTTCTTACGCTTTCATTCGGCGGAGTACTGTTTCTTGATGCCGGAGGAGCTTGGGATGAAACGGAGTCTGTTAAATTGTCCGACTTGAAATACGCCGCCGGATTCGGCTTCAGGTGGGAAGTGACCAAAAGCGCCACAGCGAGAGTTACAAGAATTGACTTCGGATTCCCCCTTGACGGAAGGGGTATTTCCCTAAAAAACATGGTAATATCGTTAGCTTCCGGACAGTTGTTTTCCTTCTGAGCAATTAAGCTCTTTCTAATCCGGAATTAGATCAGGTTTCGTACCTTTTTTACCGCTGATAAACAATACGGCGGTGACCGAACTTGCAAAAGCCAACATCGCCGAGACTATCATCGCCAACCGGAATGCGGACAAAAACGATTCGTTTATCGCTCTTCTTATCCGGGTCGCTGTATATCTGTCGACTCCTTCCGGTAATTGAATCCCCGCGAGTTTAATTCGTTCGGAATCAATGTGCTCTCTGAGTTCCCGAGTCATTTCGATAGAATCAATTTTAGTGTCCAGCGCTCCGTTAAACGCGATTAAAACCATTATTCCTATCAACGCAATCGAGAGAAGACCGGCGGTTCTCGCTACCGCATTGTTTATTCCCGACGCAAGTCCGGAGCGATCTTGACTTACAGCGCTCATAACCGCAGTTGTAAGAGGAGCCACGCTGATTCCCATGCCTACTCCAAGAGTCACTAAACCCGGGAAAAAGGTCGTCCAGTAGCTTCCGCCGATGCCGGGAAGCGCAAATAACAGGTAACCGACGGCTACTATAAAGGGGCCTATAACAAGAGGCAGTTTAGCTCCATACCTGTCCACCAGCCCCCCTGCCCATCGGGACAACAAAGACAAAAAAACTATCAACGGTAAAAATGCCGCCCCCGCTTCCGTGGCTGTGTAACCCTGAAGCTGGATAAGATTGAATGGAAAAAAGAAGAGCGCTCCGCTCAAAGCGGCATACAGGAAAAACGTCAATATATTTGCGCCGGAAAAAGTCCGGGAACTGAATAGACTCAAAGGCATCATCGGCGATTTAATCTTCGATTCGACAAACAAAAATATCACCAACATCACCGTGCCGCCGGATACCATCCCGATTACTATGTAGCTGTCGAGTCCCAAAGTCGCCGACTCTATTAATCCGAACACGATCGAACCTAATCCGATAGTTACCAGGAATGCGCCTACCCAATCGAGAGGTTCGGAATCCTCTTCGATCTCAGTTTCGGGCACCCTCGTCAGAGTTATGTACAATACAAATGCTGCGATAGGAATGTTGATAAAAAAGATCCATCTCCACGAATAATTTTCTATCAGCCATCCTCCGAGAATAGGACCGAGAGCGGCAGTTACCGCCGTAAAGCTCGACCAGGTCCCTATCGCTTTTCCACGTGTGCTGTCATTAAAACTCGAACTCAAGATCGCTAAACTTGCAGGGATCAGCAGAGCGCCGCCTGCTCCTTGAAATATCCGGGCGTAGATCAGTTCATCAATATTTCTTGCCAGTCCACACAAAAGGGAAGCCGTGGTGAAGATGCTCACGCCTATGATGAAAGTTCGCCTCTTGCCGAATTTATCGCCCAGTGAGCCGCCTACGAGAATCAGAGACGCCAGCATCAGAGTATATCCCTCTATGACCCACTGAACGTCGCTGACATTAGCGTTCAGACTTTCCTGTAATCCGGGCAGCGCAACGTTTACTACCGTCCCATCGATAAAGATAAGACTTGAGCCCAATATCGTGACAAGAAGAATCCACCGTCTTGTTGTCTTAGGATCTACGAAAGTCCTGTTCAATTAAAATGTTCTTTCAGTTTTGTTCCTTGCAAGGTTTGGTTTAGAATTGAACGGGATACTACTTATTGAGTTGTTCAGATGCAAGCTGTCAGGAATTCAGTATATCCATTAGTCGGGAAGTTGAGATATTGCCGCCGCTCATTACGAGCACCACTTTTTTCCCTGAAAGTTTGTTTTTAATGGATAACGCACCTGCGAGCGGAGCCGCTCCGGCTCCCTCCACCAAATTGTGAGTGTGTTCTATCAGTAACTTCAAAGAATCGTAAATTGCTTCGTCGCTAACGAGGAGAAAGTCATCCAAATATTTTTTCATTATAGTCTGTGTGTTTTCAAATGCGACTCGCGTCGATATTCCCTCTACGGTTGTCTTCATTTCTCCCGAAAGTAATTCCCCGGATTTCCAGGACATCTGCATCGTTGGAGCTTTTTCTGATTGAACCGCAATGACCTGTATCTCCGGATTTATGCTTTTCGCCACTATGCATGTTCCGCAGACTCCGCTTCCCGCCCCCACCGGAACGAAGATATAATCAACGTCGGGCAGGTCGTCGAGGATTTCAAGCGCATAGGTTCCTACTCCGCATATCAGTTCATCATCCGTAGGGCTTATGAATCTTCCGCCTTTCTCTCTGGCGATTCCAGCCATCCATTCACGGGCGCCGTCGAAATCCTCCCCATGAAAAAGAACTTCGGCTCCCAGTCCCCTCATCAAAGCCACTTTTTCCGGGTTTGCATTTTCCGGGACGGCTATGGTAGCTTTAATTCCATACGCCCTGCACGCAAAGGCGATGCTTTGTCCGTGATTACCGCTTGATGCCGTAAATAACCCCGCCTTTTTCTCATCGTCATTCAGACTCGCGGCGAGATTGAGCCCGCCCCGCACTTTGAATGCGCCGACAGGTTGATGATTTTCATGCTTGACCCGGACTTCTGTTCCGAGCAGCTCGCTCAATCCGGCATAATGGTACAGAGGTGTGGGTTTTAAGTGTTTGTAAACAATCTGTCGTGCGGCTTTAATGTCATCTATGGTTAACATAATGACGTAAGATAACGCTCAGAAATATGAAATGGGATGCCAAATATTAGATGCTATTCAGCCATGAATGTGCTGTTCAGCTGTTCCGTTCGGATAGATCGAATCTTTCGATTTCCAAATCGGGATGATTCCCCGGAAGTCCGATGCGGTACCAGATAAACGGGAACAGCGGATTGGGCAGCCAGTAGAGCCACCCGAGGTTTTTTGAGATTTGATTTTCACTCAGTTTCAAGTCCATCCAGACATATAAAAACTTATACGAGCATATCCCGGGGATAAAGTTCGGTCGAAAAGCGTCCGTTTTCATATATTTCTTGCGGACGTAATAATTACCCTCGAACGGTGTTATCCCCCATCCTATCGGACCCTCGGCTAACAGAGTCCCTGTCGGTTTATGTCTGATTCTAATTAGTTTTTTTACCAATTAAAAGTTCCTATCTTCAGTTTCTACGAGCAAAGTAGCTCACGAATCTCACACCTCCCGTAGTTTTGCTTACAAATCGGCTGAACATTCAATCTTGATTCAAAAGCTTCTCACCGGTAAAATTACGAATAATGACTTCCACGTTAAATACCACAAAGATTTTATTGGTAGTTATGTTGATGATGATAATCTTGTTCTCGACTGCTTTAAAGGCTCAGGACGTGATTCCCCTGCAGCGAATTTTCGGAGACGTTAAAATCGACGGAATCTCCGATGAAGATGCGTGGCAGGCGATAAAGCCTTATCCGCTGATTATGAACGCACCCACTTTTAGAGGCGTACTCACCGAAAAAACGGAGATCAAAATCGCTTATGACGATGAGTTCATCTATGCGGCGGCAAAATTATACGATTCCGATCCTTCCGGAGTAATGGGAAACGCCTTAGACAGAGACGGTTCGACACCGGCGGATGACCATTTTGGATTAGTATTGGACTCTTATAATGATAACGAAACCGCATTGGGGTTTTTCACCACACCGGCGGGAATCAGAAACGAAGTGGCGATATACAATGACGCAGAATCGTCGGGAGATCCTCCCTGGAACAACAGCTGGAATACGTTCTGGGACGTGGAAGTAGTCAAGAATGACGAAGGCTGGTTTGTTGAAATGCGCATTCCGTTTTCCAGTCTGAGATTCCAGGATGAGAACGGCAGGGTGGTGATGGGTTTGATAACATGGAGATATATAGCGAGAAAAAACGAAACCGCTATTTATCCCGCAATTCCGCCCAAATGGGACTGGGCGGTAGTTAAACCTTCTGTCGCTCAGGATGTACTCCTTGAAGGCATTTACAGCCAAAACCCTCTGTATATAACTCCCTACGGATTGGGCGGCGGCGGACACGCATATACTCTGAATGATGCCGAAACCGGGTACGATTTCGATGATGAGCCAACCAAAGAATTCGGTGTTGACGTCAAGTACGCCGTATCGAGTAATCTCACACTTGACGCAACGATCAACACCGATTTCGCTCAAGTGGAAGTTGACGACGAGCAGGTCAACCTGACCCGTTTTTCGCTCTTCTTTCCTGAAAAACGGCTCTTCTTTCTCGAGCGGTCAAGCATATTTGATTTTTCAACGGGCGGTCCGACGAGCCTCTTTTACAGCAGAACTATCGGGCTCACAGAGGATGGCGATCCCGTACGAATTTACGGCGGAGCGCGATTGGTAGGCCGCATCGGCAGCTGGGACTTGGGAGCGATAAATATGCAAACGGCGGAAAGCTCAGGACTTCCCTCCGAAAACTTCGGTGTCCTCCGGTTGCGGAAGAATGTCATAAACGAAAATTCGTTTATAGGAGGGATGCTTACATCCCGACTTAACGATAAAGGGAATAACAACATAGCGGCGGGAATTGACGGCCTTTACAGGGTATTCGGTGACGACTACTTTTCGTTCGCCCTCGCTCAGTCGTTTGATGATACGCTGTCGGACGCCGGATTCAGCAGCTTTAATGAAACGGCACGTCTGCGAACTTCGTGGAAAAAAAGAACAAATACGGGTTTCGGATATAATCTTTCTTACTCTTGGTCGGCGCCGGGTTACAAACCGGGGATCGGCTTCATCACGAGAGAGGATTATAAAAGATTCGGGAACAGCCTCTTTTACGGCAGGTTCGCCGATAAGAACTCCTCGATTTACAACTACATAGTGCGATTCAACGGCGAAGTCTATCTACGAAATTCGGACGAAAGCAGGGAATCGACAAATTTCGGTCCCCAATTCAATCTCAGTTTTAAATCGGGCGCTTTCGCTTCCGTTAATTTCGAACGGAGATACGAAGACCTCGATGAAGTTTTTGAGTTATCCGACGATGTCTCCGTTCCAATCGGAAAGTACACTTTCACCACATTTAACGGATTCTATCAAACTCCATGGGGAAGGAATATAAGAGCGAACTTTAGTGTCAATGCCGGAACGTTCTTTGACGGCACTCAACGCTCTATCGGAGTCGAACCCTCCTGGAGCATTTCGCCTCATCTCGAAATCGGAGGCGCGTATCTGTTCAACAGAATCCGGTTTGACGACCGGGATCAGGAATTCGATGGGAACATCATCCGAATTAAGATCAAGGCTGCATTGAACACCGAAATTACAGGCAATGCCTTTTTTCAAATTAACAGTGATACCAGACAAACAAGTCTAAACGTAAGACTGCGCTACAACCCCCGCGAAGGAAACGATCTGTATATTGTCTATTCGGAGCTGCTCAACGAAGACCGGTCTGATGTCTTTCCTGTCCCGCCGAGCTCAGAATCGAGAAGCATAATAATAAAATATTCTTATACGTTCCAGAACCTATTCTTTTAGGAACATTACTTCAACAAGAGCATTTTCTTCGTCTCGACAAACGTAGGGGACGCAGATCTGCGTCCCATGTTTTTGTGCGGTCCTCCGGCTGAGCCGGAAGACACCCCTCCCCGCCAGACTAATGTCCTGCCCGGCAAGCGGTCAGATGGGCGGGCCGGTTGTTAGAGGGGATCGATCGGATTATTTCTTAATAGTAAACCATTGAAATGGTTTGGGTATTTGTGATCCTTCCTGTTGACCCCTGACTTAAGTCAGGGGTTAGTGATAACACCAGTCAGCGATTCAACCGTTTTAACGGTTTTGAATTTCTGAGGGCTGGTCATCGACCCGCCCCTACATCTAATTATGAACCACCGGTTACTCTTTTTTAAAAATAGGAGACTGATTTGTCCTCACTTCAACAGGAGCATTTTACGAGTTCGGACAAAATCGCCGGTTTGCATATAATCCCTGTTATGCACTATAAAGTCAAAAGCATTAAAACTTAGAAATATGATTTATGAATGATTCTCCTTCAAATTTTTCATGACTCTTTGTCTCCTCGGTTTCCAAATCAGAGAAATATTCATCATAAACCGTTGCTCGTTCATGTTTCAAAGGAGGAGAACAATAACATAATTCTGTCCATCTAACTAAACCCGACGAATCCATCGTAGCTCTATCCATCGAGGCCAGAATTTCCGGACCATCAGGCACTTGATCTTCTAAACTCCCACCGGTAAGCAACTGATAAAACTCTTTGGATTTGCTTTGATTAAATCTCGCTTGGACTTTATATATCAACTCTATAACTTCATTCTTATAATATTCAAAAGTCCTAATTCCATTGTTATTTCAGCAACACCACCTTCCTCGTCCGGACGAATCCACCGGCTGGCGGACCTCCCTGGAGCCGGTAGAGTTTAGTCACCTCTTGGAAAAGATTGATATAGAAGCTTAATGAGAGTAACAATAAGCTTACCGAGATTAAGATCTATGCCAATCCATCGATAATATCTCTGTATTCCTCTTCCGTAAAGGCGCGCATTGTCTCTGTAGAGACATTCCCCAGTGAGCCGATTGCGAGCCTAAGGCCAGCAGCTGTTGAATCATCCGGTTCTTCGGTGATCACTACTGCATCATATTGCCCCATGACGAGGAAAAACTCCTTCAACTCTGCGCCCTTAGAACTGAACATTTTTTTAGCTTGATCGAGTCGCGTTGGTCCTCCTTTAATGTTCTCTACGCCTTTCTGTGTGAACTTCATTAGTGTGATGTAGGTAGCCATTGCAATACCTCCCTCGTTGCGTTAGATATCGAATATTCTGTACAATTTAGTCATTTTTCTCACTTCAACAACACCATTTTCCTCGACCGGACGAATCCGCGCTCTGGCGGGGACGAAAAGACCTTGATAACGCCGGGATTAATA